>CAZDAN010000057.1:0-10720 GCA_964503565.1 uncultured Bacteroides sp. | reverse complement strand
GACCGTGCGAGAATCGCCTGTATGCACATAAGTTTTCTTTCGCGCGAAAAATGGGTGGAATTTTAAATGGCACGTAAGTAATTGGTACTCAAGTTATGGACAAGAAAGTATCATCCCAAGGCTAAGGTCGGTTTAGCCTTGGGATGATGTCGGCGAAGGAGCGCTTTTTTTTCTGTTTCCTTACATTGCAATTGGTGAAATGTTTACAGGATGTCGTGGATGTTTTTAATCTTTAAAAAAGACTACCCCCTGACATCACGTCGGGAGGCAGCCAAAAACACAAACACAAAATAAAACACGACAAAACTACTATGCAATCTTGATAGGCCTGCTCTGCACCCAACGATGGGGCAACTACCTCTGACCATTGTATATTCGCATATACCTGCGGGGCTTCGGCCTATCTTGCTAATTAAACACTACACTTTTATTTTTGTTCATAGAAATGTGTGACAACATACAAAAAAATTATGTATGTTTGGGGGCACTCTTGTTACTGTATTCCATCTTCGCGGAGCTTCTGCTGCCACTTCCAGGCACTGCGCAGTGTGTCTTCGATGGTGCTTTCAGCCTTCCAACCAAGAACGTTGTTGGCTTTGTCAGGATTGGCCCACACCTGTTCGATGTCACCGGCACGACGGCCTACAATCTGATAGTTGAGCTTCACGCCGGTAGATTCCTCGAAGGCATGGATGAGTTCGAGCACGGAGAGGCCACGGCCTGTACCGATGTTGAATACCTCTACCTGTTCGTCCTGCTTGTCCTGCAAAATGCGGTCGATGGCTACCACGTGAGCTTTGGCAAGGTCAACTACGTTGATATAGTCGCGGATGCAAGAGCCGTCGGGGGTGTTGTAGTCGTCGCCAAAGACGCTCAACTTCTCGCGGATGCCGATAGCTGTTTGGGTGAGGAAGGGAATGAGGTTCTGGGGGACACCGTTGGGCATTTCGCCAATGATGGCAGTGGGGTGTGCGCCGATGGGGTTGAAATATCGGAGCAGGATGGCCTGAATGGGTGAACCGCTCTTGACGGTGTCGCGGATGATTTCCTCATTGATTTGCTTGGTATTGCCGTAGGGCGACTCGGCGGTTTTGATGGGAGCGCTTTCTGTCACGGGCAGGATGTCGGGCTGGCCATAAACGGTACAACTGGATGAGAATACGATACCTTTCACGTTGTACTTGGGCATCAGCTCCAGCAGGTTGATGAGTGAAACGAGGTTGTTGCGATAGTAGAGAAGGGGCTTCTGCACGCTTTCTCCCACGGCCTTGCTGGCAGCGAAGTGGATAATGGACTTGATGTTGCCATACTTGGCAAATACCTTTTCCAAGCCTTCGTAGTCGAGGCAGTCAAGTTGTTCGAAGTCAGGACGAATGCCGGTAATCTTCTCAATACCGTCCACTACGTCGGCACTACTGTTTGACAGATTGTCGATAATCACTACATCATAGCCACTGTTCTGCAACTCTACGACAGTGTGGCTGCCAATGAATCCGGTACCACCGGTTACTAAGATTCTTTCCTTCATAGTATTCAACTTTATTCCTTGTTATTTTATATATAATAATGTATCAATTAGTCTCGAACAGACGTGTGGGATAGTGACCCTTTCGGATGAGGTCGTTTATCTTCAGAATGGTCTGTATCTTGTCGTCGGGCGAAACCACTCCCATCCACACGGCAGGTGTTTCGTAGGTCATCACCTCCCCTTCCCCTTGTGCTATCATGCCGTTGATGAAGTCGGGAATGGTGAAGAATGCTTTCAGGTCTTGTCCCGAGCGGTCGATGAATGTCTCGAAGTCGCGACATATACAGTCGAAGACCGAGGGAGAGAAGCCCCACATGTTCATGGAGACAAGGGCATCGTCATCGAGTTGCACCCACTTGTTCAGTTCATCCAAATACATGGGGTGCCCACTGATGCGCTCTACGCCCGGACGGTCGGTGACAGAGAGGAGTCGTCCTTCGTTATCCACCTCGCATATGCCCCGGTTGGCTCCGCCGCTTTCGGGCACCACATTGGCCAGTCGGTAGCTGATGAGAACGTGTCGGTTCTCGTCGGCACGCAGTGCTTGCAAGTGGTGATATAGCATGTCGAAACTCTCCCGCTGATAGAAGTTCACTGCATTGATGACGCCGAAGGGGTCGGTTATCACCCCTTTGCCCATCAATACAGCCTGTGCCGACCCCCATAAATGGGTTCGTTTGGGGTTTCGTCTCTCTGATGCAACGAGTTCGACCTCCTGATATACGTATTCGATTTCTACTATGTCGCGATATTTGGCAGCAATTTTCTCTTTGAACTCGTCCTCGAAGAAGCGGCTGATGACGAAGATTATCTTGTTGAATCCCGCCTGTACCGCGTCGTATATCGAGTAGTCGAGTACTGTCTCACCGTTGGGACCAATACTTTCGGGTTGTTTCAGTCCGCCATAACGGTTTCCCATCGTAGCTGCCAATACTAATAGTGTCGTTGTCATTTATTATCTCTCTCTATGTTTGCTTTTCACGTGCAAAGGTAATGAAAAAATCGGGTCTATACACAGAAAAGTGATGAAATAAAGAAAAAAAGAGGTACATATTTGAAATTGTTTGTACTTTTGTGCTTCGAATATAGACATATATGAATAATTAGAAGCTATACGCATGAAAAAAACAATCATTACCCTATGTGCCCTGGCCATGAGCATGGCAAGCGTGGCACAGACGCCCGTCTATCTGGACGAGACAAGACCCATTGAAGAGAGAGTGAAGGATGCCCTCGGCCGCATGACGCTGGAGGAGAAGGTGGCCATGTGCCACGCACAAAGCAAGTTCAGCAGCCCCGGTGTGCCGCGACTGGGAATACCTGAGCTGTGGATGAGCGACGGTCCCCACGGCGTGCGCGAGGAGATTCAGTGGAGCTCGTGGAGCAATGCCGGATGGACGAACGACTCGTGTACGGCCTTCCCCGCACTGACCTGTCTGGCTGCGACGTGGAACCCCGAGATGGCGGCCCTTTATGGCAAGGCCGTGGGTGAGGAGGCACGCTTCCGCGAGAAGGACATCCTGCTGGGTCCCGGCGTGAACATCTACCGCACCCCCTTGAACGGACGTAACTTCGAGTATATGGGCGAGGACCCCTACCTGGCCGCCCGTATGGTGGTGCCTTACGTGCAGGAGTTGCAGAAGAACGGCGTGGCTGCCTGTGTGAAGCACTATGCGCTGAACAATCAGGAGAAACAGCGGTGGAACGTGGATGTGCGCGTCAGCGAACGGGCCATGCGCGAGATATACCTGCCGGCCTTCCGTGCCGCCGTGCAGGAGGGTGGCGCATGGAGCATCATGGGGGCCTACAACAAGATATTGGGCACACACGCCTGTCACAACGACCTCACATTGAACAAGATTCTGAAGGGTGAATGGGGATTCGACGGTGTGGTGGTCAGCGATTGGGCCGGCACCCACGACACCCGCGAGGCGGCCATGAACGGGCTGGACATCGAGATGGGTACTGACGAACGCCCCGACAGGAAGATTGAGCGGAAAAACTTCCGTGCCAAGGACTGCTACTTGGGCGATGACTACCTGGCTCTGTTGCGCGAGGGCAAGGTGAGCCGCGAGGTGCTCGACGACAAGGCCGCCCGCATCCTGCGCCTTATCTTCCGCACGGCCATGAACACACAGAAGCCGTTTGGCAATCAGGACTATGCTGCCCACTCCCGCGTGGCACGCACCATTGGTGGCGAGGGCATGGTGTTGTTACAGAACACCCCCCTCAAGAAGGGCGAGGAAGCATTGCTCCCCATCGACCCCACACGTTACAATAAGATTCTCGTCGTAGGCGACAATGCCACACGCAAGCTCTGCATGGGCGGAGGTTCCAGCGAGCTGAAGGTGCAGCACGAGACTTCGGTGCTCGCGGCCATGAAGGCCAAGTATGGCGACAAGGTTTCCTACGCCAAGGGCTATCAGGCGGGCAAGACCATGTATGGCAGTGTCGAAGAGGTGAAGCAGAGCATCGTAGATTCGCTTCGCCGTGCTGCCGTAGCGGCTGCCCGTGAGGCCGACCTCATCGTCTTCGTGGGCGGACTGAACAAGAACCGCCACCAGGATTGCGAGGATGGCGACCGCCTGACCTACGACCTTCCCTTCGGGCAGAACGAGCTGCTCGAGGAGATGCTCGACGTGAATCCCCGCGTGGTGACCGTGTTGGTGAGCGGCAACGCCGTGCGCATCCCCTACCCCGAGCGTATGCCGGCCATCCTGCAAAGCTGGTACATCGGCTCCGAGCTGGGTCCCACGGTAGTGGACGTGCTCAGTGGCGAGGTGAACCCCAGCGGCAAGCTGCCCTTCTCGTTCCCCGCGAAGCTGGAGGACTGTGGGGCTCATGCCTTCGGCGAGATAGGCTACCCAGGCGACGGTGTGAAGGTGGAGTACCGCGAGGACATCCTCGTGGGCTACCGTTGGCACGACACCAAGAAGATTCCTGCCCGCTACCCCTTCGGTCATGGCTTGAGCTATACCTCTTATATATATAGTAAGCCCCTACTTTCGGGCAAGGCGATGACCGCTGACGGCTCGCTGACCCTGACTGTCGATGTCACCAATGCGGGCGACCGCGCCGGCAAGGAGGTGGTGCAGCTCTACATCGGCGACGACAAGTCCACCGTGCTCCGCCCCGTGAAGGAGCTGAAGGGATTCCAAAAGATTGCCCTCGCCCCCGGCGAAACCCGTCAGGTCAGCTTCACCATCACCCCCGACATGCTCCAGTACTGGTGTGACCAGTCGCACGGCTGGAAGGCCGAGGCCGGCCGCTTCACCGCCTATGTGGGAAGCTCGAGCACGGACATTCGCGGGAAGGTGAAGTTCAATTTGGAATAACAAATTACAAGTTACAGGCTGTGCCTGATACCATTCATTAGGAAGTATGAAAACAGTCATCCTACAACGCGACATCACATGGGCCGACCCGGCGGAGAACTGTCGCCGCGCCGAGGAGGCGATGGACAGGACCCCGGGCGCCGACCTCTACGTGCTGCCCGAGATGTTCTCGACAGGCTTTTGCACTCATCCCGGGGGGATTGCCGAGTGCGACGGCCACTCACTCCGGTGGATGAAGCTGCAGGCCGCCCTGCGCCAGGCTGCCATTGCAGGCAGTGTGGCCACCGAGGTGGAGGGGCGGTACTACAACCGCTTCTACTTCGTGAAGCCCGACGGCGAGGTGGCCCACTACGACAAGAAGCACCTCTTCACCTACGGGGGTGAACACCTGCGGTTCACCCCCGGCGCAGAGCGCGTCATCGTCGGGTGGCGGGGGGTGCGCATCCTCCTTGAGGTGTGCTACGACCTGCGCTTCCCTGTGTGGGCACGCAATCGCGGCGACTACGACATGATACTCTACGTGGCCAACTGGCCCACCTCCCGCGTGGAGGCATGGAGTGCCCTGCTTGTGGCCCGTGCCATCGAGAACCAGTGCTATGTGGCGGGCGTGAACCGCGTGGGCTCCGACCCCACCTGTGAGTATTGCGGCGGCAGTGTCGTCATCAATCCCTACGGAAAGACCATTGCCTCCTGCCCCCGCGGCGAAGAGTGCGAGGCCATGGCCGAGGTGGACATGGAGAGGCTTGCGGCCTTCAGAGAGAAATTCCCGGTGTTGAGGGATGCAGATGATTAATTAGGAGTTAAAGGAGTTAGAGAAGTTATCATTCCGCTGCGCTCCATTAGGAGTTAAAGCCAATAGTAATGCCAACATGTAACCCATGCAGGCAGGACTATTGGCTTTAACTCCTTAGGCTCGCAGAGCCGATAACTTCTCTAACTCCTTTAACTCCTTTATATATATCCCTAACTCACTCCCCTACCTATTTCTCCGTCTTTCTCTTCCCCACGGCTTTGCGGGAGAAGAGGCGTTCCTCCGCCGTCTGCATCCACTCGTACCAATTGGGGATGTAGAGGGTAGCCACCACTGTGTTCAGTGCCATGCCGAAGACCACCGTGGCACCGAGGGAGAGTTCGCTGCCTGCTCCTGCCCCGCTGGCAAAGAGCAGGGGCATCACGCCGAAGACAAACGAGAGGGAGGTCATCAGGATGGGGCGCAGGCGGACACTGGCTGCCTCGGCGGCACTCCGGCGGATGCCGAAGCCACGGGCACGGTAGTCGCGGGCGAACTCCACGATGAGGATGCCGTTCTTGGCACTGAGGGCGATGAGGAGCACGATGCCTATCTGACTGTAGATGCTGATGGGCAGGCCGAAGAGCCAACAGCCCATGACAGCGCCCAGCAGGGCGATGGGGACTCCCATGACGGCGGCGACGGGGCTGGTCCAGCTCTCATACTGGGCTGCCAACACCAGGAAGGCCACCAACAGGGCCATGCCGAAGACCAGTGCCGTGCTGCCCGCCGCCTCCTGCTCCTGATAGGCCACGGAGGTCCACTCGTAGCCGAAGCTGTCGCCCAAGTGCCGCTCCACCAGGCGCTCCATGGCCTCGATGGCCTCGCCCGAGCTGTAGCCCGCGGCCACGTTGCAGGTCAGGGCGGCCGCGTCGTACATGTTGTAGCGCGTTATCTGGTCCATTCCCAACTGCTCCCTCAGCCAAGTGAAGGCGCTGAAGGGAACCACCTCGCCCTCCTTGTTGGTCACACTGAGGCGGAGCACATCGGCCGCCTGCTTCTGTGACTGCTCGCCGGCGGAGAGGAGCACCTGGTAGGTGCGGCCGAACTGCACGTAGTCGTTCACGTAGGCCTGCCCCATGTAGTAGGCCAAGGCTTGGAAGACGGCGTCCATCGTCAGCCCCATCACCTGCACCTTATCCCTGTCTATCTCGAGGAAGTACTGCGGCACATCGGCCTGAAAGACGCTGCTCACTCCCGCCAAGGCAGGCTCCTCGTGCCATGTCTGCATCAGGGTCTGCACGGCCTTCTGCATCTCGGCCGTACCCAGTGAGTGACGGTCCTCCAGCTCCAGCTGCAAGCCGCCCGTAGCGCCCAGTCCCGGGATGGCCGGCGGTATCATGGCAAACACCTGTGCCTGTTGCACCCGGGCGTAGGCTTCGGCATTGAAACGCTCCACCACGGCGGCAGCCGAGTGTTCCCGTCCCTTCCGTTCCTTCCAATCCTTCAGCACCACGAAGAAGGTGCCCGCGTTGGTCTGCGTGCCTCCCCCCATCAGGTTGAAGCCCGCCAGGCTGATGCAGGTCTTCACCTCGGGATAGGCCGCGAGGAGGCGTTCCACCTCGGAGCAGGCCGCTTCGGTGCGGGTGAGCGACGAGGCCGGCGGCAGTTGCACCGCCACCATGAAGTAGCCGTCGTCCTCCTCGGGGATGAAGGTGGTGGGCCAGCGGCTGTAGAGGCTGAAGGCGGCCACGGCCATGATGAGGAAGGTGACAGCCGCCACGACCGGGCGGACGAGCAGGATGCCCACTGTGCGGTCGAAGAGGCACTGGAGGCGGCCGGCGGGAGACGGGGAGGGTGTAGTGGCTATAGAGCCTATAGAAGCTATAGTTCCTATAGGAGGGGCCTTTGGCCCCGATTGAAGAGACCCCGCCGGCCCCTTCAGCAGCAAGGCACACAGGGCGGGCGAGAGGGTGAGCGAATTGATGCCGCTGATGACCGTGGAGGCGGCTATGGTGAGGGCGAACTGCTTGTAAAGCTCGCCGGAGATGCCGCCGATGAAGATGGTGGGGATGAAGACGGCCAGCATGACCAACACCACTCCCACGATGGGACCCGTAATCTCCTGCATGGCCTCGGTGGTGGCATCGGCGGCCGAGCAGTAGCGGCCGGTGGAGAGCAGGCGCGTGGCATTCTCGGTGACCACGATGGCATCATCTACGACTATGGCGATGGCCAACACCAGGCCGAACAGGGTGAGCATATTCAGCGAGAAACCCAACAGATGCATGACCGCCAGCGTGCCTATCAGCGAGACGGGGATGGTGATGCAGGGAATGATGACCGCCCGCCAACTGCGCAGGAACAGGAAGATGACCAAGACGACCAGTACGGTGGCTTCGAGGAAGGTCTTCAGCACCTCGTGGATGGAGGCCGAGACTACCCGCGTGGTGTCCAGTGCCACTTCGTAGCGCACCCCCACGGGCAGAGCCTGTGCCAGCTCGTCCATGCGCTCCCTCACGCGGCCGACCACCTCCAAGGCATTGGCCCCCGGCAGCTGATAGACGGCGATGGCGGCCGTGGGCTGTCCGTTCACCCGCGAGATGGTGTTGTACGTCTGGCTGCCCACTTCGATGCGGGCCACGTCACTGAGGCGCAGCAGCCGCTCGCCATCCTCCACACGGATGATGATGCGTCCGAACTCCTCGGGGGTCTCCAGCCGTCCCTTCACCGAGAGGGCATACTGGAAGGCATTGTCGTCCCCCGCGCCCACGGGCTGGCCCACATACCCGGCAGAGACCTGCATGTTCTGGGCCGCCACGGCCTGATAGACCTCTTGGGGGGTGACGCCGCGGATGCGCATGGCCTCGGGATCCAGCCATACGCGCATCGAGTAGTTGCCCGCACCCATCACCTGCACACTGCCCACGCCCGGCACACGGGCCAACTGGTCACTGAGGTTCAGCTGGGCGTAGTTGGCCAGGTAGAGCCCGTCGTACAGCGTGTCGCCCGTCAGTGTGAGGAACATCAGGATGTCGGTGCTCTGTTTCGTCACCGCCACCCCCTGCTGCTTCACCGCATCGGGCAGCGAGGGCAGGGCCGCGTTCACCCGGTTCTGCACCATGACGGTGGCCATATCCACGTCGGTGCCCACCTCGAAGGTGACCGTCAGCCTGTACTCGCCCGAGGCCGATGAGGTGGAGGACATGTACATCATCCCCTCCACACCGTTGACCTGCTGCTCGATGGGGATGCCCACGGTCTGGGCCACGGTGGCGGCGTTCGCCCCCGGATAGGTGGCGCTGACCTGCACGGTGGGCGGTGTGATGTCGGGGTACTGGGCCACGGGCAATACGCCCAGGCTCAAGAGGCCGGCCACCACAAACAGCAGGGCCAGCACGGTGGCCAGGATAGGCCGCCGGATAAAGAAATAGGAGAAGTTCATAATCGCTTTGGTTTGGGATTGGTTATTATAAACGGGGGACAGTGATGGAAAGACACGGGAGGGGCGGCAGATGACACACTGATGTGACGGGCAAACACACTATTAGTGTGATGGATAACCACACTATTAGTGTGATGCAGTGCCACACCAGTAGTGTGTGCTATTTCCACACTACTAGTCTGATGGGGTGGCACTAATGTATCACCAAGTAACACCTTAGGTGTCGCATAGGGTAACACCTTAGGTGTCATATGCGGTAACACCTTAAGTGTCGTTTGCAGTCACACGCCTGTGTCATTCGCTGTGAGTCAGTACAGGGCTGACGTGCATCCCCTCGCGCACCTTCAGCAGGGCATGAGTGACATAGAGTTCGTCCCTCCCCAGCCCCTGTTTGACGATGCGCAGGGTGTCGTCGATGAGTTCGCCCGTCTCGATGTGGCGGTAGTGCACCACGTCCGAGTCGGAGACCACATAGAGGTACTTCCCCAACTGATCGGTGCCGATGCTGGCCTCGGGCACCAGGATGGCGTCGCGCATCTCGCCCACGGGCAGGGTGATGCTCACGTAGGAGCCGGCCTTCAGCAGGTGGTTAGGGTTCATCAGCTCCGCGCGCACGTCCAGTGTACCAGTACTGAGGGAGATGTTGGGCGACAGATAGTCGAGCCGCGCCTGCCACCCGAGTGCCCCACCCTCGCCCAGGCGCACGGTGACGTAGTAGGTGCTGTCCGCCGAGTGCTTCGTCAGCTCCTCGACGAGCAGCTGGCGCAGCCACTGATTGTCGGCCACGGTGAAGTTGGCAAACATCTTGTCGTCCTTATAGACGGTGGCCATCGTGGCCGGCGTGCCTGCCCCGGGGATATAGGCCCCCACGCTGTAGTTGCCCTTCGTAATCTGTCCGTCGATGGGCGCCTTGATGTGGCAGTAGCCGAGATTGGTGCGGGCCGTGTTCAGACTGGCCTCGGCACTGTGCACCGCCGCCTCGCACTTCTTCACGTTGGCTTCCGCTTGCAGGAGCTGTATCTCACTGACGGCCTCGCTCTTGATGACCTCCTGCATTCGCCGGTAGCTGCTTTGGGCATAGGCCAGCTCCGCCTCGGCGGTCTTCAGCGTGGCCTCGGCCTGACTGAGGGCATCGCGGTAGGGAGTGGGGTCGATGAGGTAGAGCACATCGCCCCGACTGACACGCTGGCCGGCCGTGACGTTGCTCCGGATGAGCTGTCCGTTCACCCGGCATACCACCGCCACGGCCGCATCGGCCGAGAGGTAACCGGGATATTGGCGGGTGAGGGTGACGTCCCTCACAGTGGGGTGCGCCACCTCGACGGGCAGCGCCTGGGCAGACGCTTCGGAGGCACCGCCCCGACGTCCGCATCCTGCCAGGCACACTGTGCCCACGAGCAGGAGAATGAGTTTGGGATATGGGTTCATAAGTCTTTGGGATATGGGTTGTTATACGGTTCCTTTATAGTTATGGTTTACAGAAGTGAGTGGGGAGAGGAGGGAAAGGGGGAGTAAAAGGAGTTATCAGCCTTTCAGGCTTAGGAGTTATCACTCGCTTTGCTCGTTAGGAGTTAAAGCCAAATGTTCAGCTTATCCACTTGCCAGACTATTGGCTTTAACTCCTTAGGCTCGAAGAGCCGATAACTCCTTTAACTCCTATAACTCCTTTTCGTCGCCCGGCA
>CAZDAN010000056.1:1702-10814 GCA_964503565.1 uncultured Bacteroides sp. | reverse complement strand
ATAGTAACCTCCACCAAAGATGGCACCCTTTGTACGAGCACCTGTACCGTTACCGGTATAGTTGTCAAACACAACCACGTTGCTGTGCATCATGGGCTTGATGTCGTCCACGGTTTCAGCATTCATTGCCATGGTCAAACCAAACATGGCAAACAAAGTAGTAAACACTTTTTTCATAAACACAATTTTTTTAAGTTAATAAATAAAAGGATTGTTTTTTCTATTCTATCTCACGACCGGAGCCTTACAACTCCGGCCGTGAGAGTTTTTTATTATTCACGCACCAAATAGGTCTGGGCAGGAGTATCGCCGTAGTGAACCACGGTCAAGATGTCGCCATGCTTGGTACCCGAAACTGCGATACCGACAAAAACGGCCACTTTCGAGATATTACCTTTATCATCCTCCACCAGTTTCAGCACATTCAGTGTTCCGGTTTCAGAGATGTATTCATACTCATAAGGATCTTCGTAAGTATTGGAGTCATCTACTCCCATTGTTCCGTTAGTCTTACCTTGACTCATCTTCACAACAACCGAATCCTTTGTTATGAAATCCATACTCTCCACAAATCCCTGCACCTCTTCACCAAGAGCATTCAACTTGATTCCTTCACCACGCACCCACATCTGCTGAGCCAGAGAATCGGGATGGGCGATGTCCAATGAATCGGTGTAGTCCTTCACCCACGAAGGGTTGTCGGTACGTGCATCTTCAAACTCGTTGGCATCCTCGCAAGCCACAAAGCCTGCTGCCAACATCAGAGCGGCACCTGCCAAGAGTGATTTATCGAATAATTTCATAATTTTCTTTTTTTATACTTGATTACTTAATTAGATCTGTTTCTCCAACGGGCAGCACCCACATTCTTCTCGACAATCTCGTTATCAAAGTGCTTGATGTACAGGTTCACATTGTACTCAGAGGTTGCTGTTCCATCCAATGCATCGGCACGGTGCATATACTGGTCTTCGGCAGTCTTCGCCACGTGAGGAGGACAAGGCTGTTCCATCAGTTCTGTAGCAGAAACACTGGCTACCTCTACTTCCAACGAACCATTCAAAGTGGCCTTATTCTCCTTCACGAGTTTTCCAAAGTTATTGCTGGTTGCCGTCCAAGGATTACCGGTAAAAATCTGACCGTTTGTCAAATCGTTGTTGGTTGACCAGTTGTTGTTGAAGTTCAGTGTCACATGGCCTGATGTTCCATCGGCCAAGGTCATAGTTTCACGGATGTCGGCACCATAGCATTCCAACACACGCAAGTCACCGGGTTTCTTACAGATTACCATCAGGTTGTTTTCAACCGTATAGACAGAACCGTCGGGCAGGTTACGCATCTTGAAGATTGAACCGTTACCACGGGTGTTGAAGTTCACCAACGTATTGTTAGAGAAGGTGATGTTCCATTTGATGGAAGAATCCCAGAACACCTCTTTCTCTTCACGAATGAATGCAGGGAACGGGCTGTCATAGAAGGTGTTCTCCATCACCTTGAAGTCAGCGTAGAGGTTTGACTTCGCATTGGCGCCCGAGCCATCAACCCAACAGTAACCACCGGCACCATTGTTGTAGTAACCACAATCCATGAAAAGATTGTTCTTGATATACACATGGTTCCAAATCTTGTAGTTAGGACCTTGCTCACGAATGAATCCACGCACAAGACGCTTGAAAGTACAATCCTGAATCACCAGACTGTCGAGCGTAATAGCCATACCGTTAGAGAACATGTTGAAGAAATAGTTTCCTGTGGCATTACCCACCTTGGCAGCCTGATCGCCATACGTATAGCAGAGCGGATTATCGAAATCAATATCATAGAAAGCCAACTTCTTCATGTAGATTTCACCACCTTCACCCGCTTCAGGCGAACGTCCGAAAGTAAACATAGAATAAGGGCATCCGTTCCACTGTTCGCCGTTGATTCCTTGGTCATACATCGGAGATTTACCCAAACCGCAAATCACGCGGGCACGTTTTCCTTCAGCCAAATCCTTCGGGTCTGTACGGAGAACAAATCCCTTACAGGTGATGTCATTGCCATCCAAATAATAGGTTTTTCCACCTTCCAACAAATAAACCTGTCCTTCAGCATAATTGGTATTGGAAATGAAGTCACGAAGTACCGGTGTAATAGGAGCCGCATCAAACATGGCAGCCTGAGGACCGTACACATCTTCACGCATGTAAGAAGAACCTTCAGAAACATTACCCATAGAATACTTGGTAATCATTTCGTCGTGATACAGCAGGATGGGGTCACTCGGCTTACCGTCAGAACGAGCGGTACAAGTATTGTACTTGGCATCGATAGCCACAGGTACAGTGGGGTCAATCACATCAATCACATACACGGAGTTGGCAGTCAATCCATCCACCACCACATAACCGCGCTCAAGATCCTCTGCAGTAATCTCGTAGTTTTTCCACTTTTCAGATACGGTTGAGTTCGGGTTGTTAGGAGAGGGCTTCACCTGCAAGAACTTATATTGGAAGTTTCCTTCTTCGTCAATATTGAAGTTCTCACGATAGCTCTGTTCATTGTCGGCATCCAGTACAGGATCACCAGTAGCGACATCAGCAATGTTGTCGTTGAAATAAACATGCATGGTACTCTCTGTTGTCTGAGCCTGATTCACATACACGACAAAGGGGGTCGGATAACGGTCGTTGGTAGCAATACCTACGTACTCTTGCCACTGACGGCCGTTTCCATGGCCATACCACTTGGAGGCATGAGAGAAATCGGTCACATTATTATCCTCTTTAGAAAGTGCACGGATAGCAAAGCGATAATCGGTAGAGTATTGCAAATCCTTAATTATCATATCAAGGACATCGGGACCAACAATCGTATCGAGCAACAAATCACTGGTTCCCTGAATGGATTTCCATGCATCAGCTCCACCGGACACTTTATTCTGAATGGCCATCTGAATCTGATAGCCGGCACAATCGTTCACACCATACCAATAGAGATGGATGGTATTACCATGAGGATAAGCTGCATCCAATCCGCAGTTGTAAGGATAGTCGGTACCCTTTCCGCGGGTATTATCTGTAATGAACATGGTCATGAACTCACGATCGGTGCTCATGCCTGCATCGTCGTCGTCGTCGCAAGACGATACGGTCAACGCCGAGAAGCCCGCCGCAAGGAGTGCCATGATACTGAATATCTTTTTCATAATTCTATGTTCGTATGTTTATTATTTATAACCGTAATAATTCTTGTAAAGACCTGAAGAACGCTGGATAACCTCTTCGGGATAAGGTAGGATGTATCTTACCACCGGCAACTGCTCTACGGCAGGAATGGTAGAAGGAAGCATTTCCAATGCGCCATCGCGCACCAACCAGATGTTACCATTGATGTCACCACGGATAAAGCCGTAGAATGAGTAGAGACACTGGTCTTTGGGCACTCCCTTATTAGCATCACCCCACTGATAGAAGTCGGCACGTAACCAAGATTCTGCTTTGAAACCAAACAGGTTGATAATACCTTTTGTCGGTTCTATGCGAACATTTGCATAAGCATTGTGGATACGCAAGCTCTCCAAGTTCTGATTCGGGAAACTCTTGACCACATAATTCCCTTCCACCTGATAGCCATACAACTCAGCAGCAATCGCAGGCATAAACCCCGGATTCATGTCTGAAATCTCTTCAAGTTTGTATGTATGATAATAGATACGTGTAGGCAGATTGTCGATATACTCACGTCCATCGTGTGCGTTGATAGCATCTTCGTAGCCACAGAAACCACTTGCATTCTGGGAAGCAGTCGAGAAATAACGCAAGAAGCTGTAAACCAATTCCTCGCTATAGGTGTTGGTACGCACCAAATCGCGCCAACGTGAGTTTTCACCGGCAAACTCCCACTTACGTTCGTCAAGAACAGCCTTCAAAAAAGTCTCCTTGTCGGTCTGTGCTTCGGCAATAAAGGTAGGATCGCCACCGACAAATGCACGGCTGTGAACCTCAGTCAGACACTGAACAGCCTTGTCAGTAGGACCGTCGTTTAACTCATTGGCAGCCTCGGCATACATCAACAGTACATCCGCATAACGCATGTAGGGGAAGTTGATACCGGTAGAACCGGTTGTTTCGCTACCTAATGCATTAGACCCAGAAGTCCACAACTTGGACCACTTGTTGTTATGCACAGTATAGTCGTTACGAATATAGACCGTATCAATCATCACACCATCGGCATTCTGAAAATAAGAGTAGTACCACATACCGTTGACAAACTCGCGACGCAAGTCGTTGTCGCGGAACAAGAAACGATAGAAGGCACTCAGACGGCCATTTCCGGAAGCAGCACCCCATGCACTCACTGTATTACCCTCATAAGCCTGATAGGTAGGTCCCTGAATGTATCCTGTGTTACCTGTAGAAAGTTTGGCAAAAGGAAGTTCAAAGATAACGTCATCACCATTAACCACCAAGTAGTTACAAGGGTTGACAAATACATCCTGATAATTCTGAGCCAGTTTGTGAGAACCGGACATGATTACAGAATCGGCATAAAGCATGGCGATTTCGTAGTAATCCTTATAGTTCTCGGGACGCTTCATTTCGCCATAGCTTCTCTCGTTATCCTTGACGGGATAGAGCGAATATCCACCGGCAGTCAAAGCAATACGGGCTATCAGTGCATGAGCAAATTCCTTAGAACAACGCTCTACAGTCACCGAGCCACTGGAAACCATGTAGGGAGCAATCTCCTGCAAATCTTTGATAATCAAGTCCTGTATTTCTGTACGAGGCAACACAGAAGGCAACACATCCGCACTGTTTCCGGCTGTGGGAATAAACTTGAAAGGAACATCACCGAACATTACCACCAAATCGTGATAAACCATGGCACGAAGACACTTGGCCTCGCCCAACTGCTGCATCACTTCGGGATTGCGCTCTGCATAGAATGTACTTGATTCCACGCCTGCGACAAAACGGTTGGCATATTCAATCAGACGGTAGGCGGCAGACCAGAACTTGCTGATTTCACCACCACGCTCGTTGCAATCGAAACGTGCATAAGCGTTACCATCGGAAGCTGCAGCTGCATTCGCATCAATCTGCATATCCACGTCGCTATTATATATAAAGGTACGCTGATAGGCATTGCCATACAAATCACCAACGATAGCCTTTGCATACACACCGTTGAGGGCACGGGTTATCTCTGACTCGTAAGTATAGACGAACTCGTCCGAAGAGGATGAGGGAGCCTCTACCTCCAGATAGTCTTCGCATGAACCCAAAGCCAAGGCAGAGAGACCTGCCCATAAAATATTCTTAAGTTTCATATCTTTATCTTCTGCTTTTGATTAGAATGTAATATTAGTACCGAACACAAAGCTGCGGTTACGCGGATAACGGTTGTAATCCACACAAGGAGTCAGACCAGTCTGGATGTCCACCTCGGGGTCGTAACCGGAATAATTGGTCAGGATAAAGAGGTTGGTAGCCGACACGTAGAAACGGGCCTGAGACATACCCCACTTCTTTGAAATCTTCTCGGGAATGGTGTAACCGATAGTCAAGTCGTTACAACGGAGGAACGAGCCATCCTCGATGAAATATGAGTGAGTCAGCTTACGAGTCACATCGGCAGGATTCCACAAAGTACGGTTTGCATTGGCAGCCTTGTAAATGTCCGTACCACCATCAACGTAGTACAGCTTGTAGAGGATATCGCCCGGAGTTCCGGTCAATTCTCCTGAAATATCGTTGTACAACCAGCCATTAGAGAACTTGCTCAACACATTGTAGAAATTGTTTTTGTTCCCCTCTGAAGAAGACAACATATAAGCAGTGGCATTGTTGATATCGTAATCAAGCATATAGGTGAAGTTGGTCACGAAGTCGAAATTCTTCCACTGTCCGCTCAATCCGAAACCTCCCTGTACCTTCGGAGTGGTGTTACCAATTACTGTACGGTCTTCTTTCGTGATACGTCCGTCACCGTTCAAGTCCTTGAACTTGATTTTACCGGGAAGTGTAGCAATACCCGAGTTCGAGTCATCTGAAATGCTGTTGATAACCGTTACATAACCATCCTCACGAGGTGCCTGATTCTTTGATGTCCCGTTGTCGGCTGCACTGGAACCCCAAGGAATAGCCTGATAATTATTCTGCGGATCGAAATAGAACTCATCGAAGCCATAGAGGCCATCATATACGAAACCGTAAATCAAGCCTACATCTTCACCTTCGCGGAGCATATAGTCATTGAGGCCGGAATCCCAATCATCACCTTCAAGAACACGTTCGGTAATGTCTCCATTCAACTTGTCCACCTTCATTCTATTCGTACCGAAGGCCAAATGACCGGTCAACACATAATCCTTACCACGAAGGATGTCGCCACTGATGGTCAACTCGATACCACGGTTGGTAACCTGACCTACGTTCTGCAACTGGCTATCGTAGCCAAGCGTCGGATTGATGTCTGCATCGTAGAGCATGTCACGGGTTGTATTCCAATAGAACTCAGGAGTGATGGTTACACGACCGTCAAACAACTGGATGTCGGCAGCCAAGTTACGGGTAACAATGGTCTCCCATTTGATGTCACGGTTCGCCAACTTATTCTCCTTACCGCCGCTGGTATTCAGATAGTGCTTTTCACCATACTGAGTCGCTTCACCAAAGCCGGGACCTCCGGTTGAAGCGATAGCATAAAGCGAACGCCACAAGTCATCACTGATACGGTTGTTACCGGTGAGACCGAATGCGGCACGAATCTTCAACTGGTTCACCCAATCGGCTTCAAACCAAGGTTCTTCAGAAACCACCCATGCACCCGAGATTGAGGGGAAGTAACCCCACTGGTTACCCGGAGCAAACTTGGTGCTACCATCGGCACGGAAGGTTCCGGACAACAGGTAACGATGCTTCCAATTATAGCTTACCTGACCGAAGAAAGAGGCTGTGCGGTCAGCAGTAGAGAGGCTCGAAGTACTCTCATAGGCTTCACCAAAGCCCATATTGTTCCAAGCTTCTTCAGAAGAGAAAGTTTCGGGGAAATGAATATTCTTAGCAAAAGTCTCCCGTTGCTGACTATGCAAGATTTCCTGTCCCAAAAGAAGTGACCAATTGTGATTTTCCTTTACCTGAAAACTGTAATTAGCAGTGTTAGTCCACACATACCGCAAGCGGTAACGGTCGGTCAACTCTGCAACCGGCTGATAATGATGTTTCTGACCTTCGCCAGTCAACGCTCCGTAGAAACGGCTCTTGTCATACCATTTCAGACCGATAGTAGCCTCAGAACGGAGTGTCAATCCCTTCACAGGTTTCCATTCAAGAGCCAATGCATTGTTGGAGGTATAAGCATGCTGCACCAAAGAGTTAATTTTAATATCATTCTTCGGATTGGTATAGTGAAACATCTCCTCTTCGATGGGATCGGCATACGAAGGATCCACATAACCATACTCACGCAAACCGTTGGTAGGACGATAGCGCAACACATCGATGATACCACCTGTACCAATATTACTACCACCCGCACCCTCGTCACGACGATAAGTGAACTTGGGATTGATTTGGATGCTGAACTTGTCGTTTACCTTGATGTTAGTCTTGATATTCAAGTTGGTACGACGCACACCCGAACCCATGATAATACCGTCATCGTTGCTCTGAGTCAAAGAGGCATTGAAACGAACGCGCTCGCTACCACCACCCACGGATACGTTGGCAGAATAGCTGACGGGAGTTTCGCCCATCACTTCATCCTGCCAATCGTGAGAGGGCAAGGTGCCATACATATCCAAGTCGTAGGGGTTACCGAAGTTGGCACGATAGAACTTACCGTTGGTCGAACGGGTTCCGTTTGCAGAGTGCCACTGATACTGGTATTCGGCAAATTGCTTGGCATTCATCAAGTCGAGTTCCTTAGAGAGATGACTGATGCTCAACTGGCCGTTGAATGACACGCTGACCTTACCTTCTTTGGCGCTCTTGGTAGTTACCACAACTACACCGTTACCACCCTTAGCACCATAGATGGCGGCAATAGAGGCATCCTTCAAGATGTCAATGCTAAGAATGTCTGTAGGAGGAATATCGCTGATGTTGTCCACAAAGAAACCATCCACAATATAAAGAGGTTCGTTGCTCTGAGTTACAGAAGAACCACCACGCACGCGAATGTTTACATCAGCACCCGGCTGACCATCGACGGTAGTTACCTGCACACCCGAAATCTTACCCTGCAAAGCCACGGCAGCAGAGGTGACAGGCACCTGTGCCAAACGGGTACCGGAAATAGAACCGACAGAACCGGTCAAGTCCTTACGGGCACGACTGGTATAACCAATCACCACGACGTCTTCCAAGTTGGAATTGTCGTCTTTCAACACAATGTGCAGACTTGCATTAGAGGCCTGGATTTCCTGAGAAATCATGCCAACGTAGCTAACGATAGCTGTGTTCGAAGCTTTTAGCTCCAGTGTAAAGTTACCATCAAAGTCAGTTGCCACACCATTGGTGGGGAGTCCCTTTTCCTGAACTGCCGCACCGATAATCGGTTCACCTGCGGAGTCAACAATAGTACCTTTGACCACTCCCTGCGCATTCACCCATAAAGGCAAAAGCATCAAAGCGAAGAGAAAGGATAACCTACACAATAAATTCTTAGGTTTTTTCATCTCACTAAAGTTTTAACATTAAGATTAATTATAAAGTTTTATTTATCTCCAATATTCCTGTCACGGTTAATAAAGTACAAATATAAAGTACAAAGCCGCGATCCGCTACCGCTACATTACCATACGTCGGGACAAAGATACAAATGATAATCAAAAAATGCAAAAAAAAACAAAAAAAGTTCCCTTCTAACGAGTTAAAAGTGCATTTTTAACACAGAAAGGCCGTGTGCGCAAACAGAAGTTTCGTTTTCTGCCGAAGACAGACAGCTATCTCCCAAGCCCAAGAAAGCTATCTTCTACGCCAAGAGGAGCTATCTACTATGCCGAGGATAGCTATTCTATATAAAAAAAAGGAAGGGAGGCGTGTCGATAATGAAACACATCCTTCCTTCCGATTACCATGTATAGTCAAACTATCAATTGCGGGAATCCGCAGAATAG
>CAZDAN010000056.1:0-1692 GCA_964503565.1 uncultured Bacteroides sp. | reverse complement strand
ATAGTTGATGTTCAACGCCCAAGCCTTACGCAACTCCTGCTTGATGTCGGTCACGATACCCATTCGAGTATCTCTGTCAACCTTGAGAGAGACCTTCATGAAGGGCTTGTCCGCTTCCTTCATGGCTTCGCGCTCCTGGTAAACATAATCCTGCACCTCGTAGAGGCTGGCAAACTTATCGTTCAATTGAATCTGAGTACCAGAGCCCACTCTTGCACGCCATTCGCGGGTTGGTTGACCCACATAGATGTATGACACGAGTGACTTCTTGGTCATTTTCTCGATTTCCGTTCCTTTAGGAACCCGGAACTCTACCATCAAAGTAACTTCACGCATCGTAGTAACAATCATGAAGAAGAAGAGGATGGTAAAAATCAAGTCAGGCAATGATGACGTATTCAACGCCGGCATACCTCTCTTTTCGCCTTTTCCAAATTTACTCATAACTATTATTATTTAGCGTAATTTTTAGGTTCTGCCTCTGAAATTTTCATCGGATAGTAAGAACGGACAGCCAAAGACTGTTCTTCACTCAACTGGGCATAGGGCTTACCGAAGCGACGACGAGAAAGTTCGTCACGCAGCTCATTGTAAGCAGCTACCAGTTCGTTCTGTACCTCGAAATATTTCGAATAACTTGTACCACGGTCGCTCTGCAACGAAATCACATGCTTGTCTGTGATATACACCGTACCGAAGAGGTCGATGTCACGAGGCGACTTATCGGGCAAGTTAGGCAAGTTTTCCGGATTTTCAATGAACTCTTTCGCTCTCTCGCGAATCTGGCTCACATCGGCTATCTCGCTACCAATCATCAATTCGTCCATGGCATTGATACGAACCTGAAGCACATTACGTTCCTTCACTTTCGTGTCATCCTGTTTCACATTTTCTTCGGGCGGGGGCGGCAAACGACGCGCCAATCCCTTATCCGTATCCATCGAAGTGGTGGTAAGGAAGAAGATAAGCAATATGAAAGAGATATCCGCGGTTGAACTTTGGTTCAGTTCAGGCACTTCTCTTTTTCCCATTATTCTTTTCTAATTTTAATCAGGTTTTTAGATTATCTCTTGAAAATGCCAGAAAGGTTGACAAGCAATCCGATTGTTGCAAACACCATCAAGGCATAAAGAGCATAAACGAATGTATCGGTAAGTACCAACAAGGCAGCATCATCAAAAATCTTACCACTTGGCATTACCAAAGGTTCAGCAGAAGCCATGGCATAAGCTCCTACCATCGAACCAATCAGAATCACAAGTGAAATGATTGAAATGGCGGTAGTAGGTACACCAGTCTTGTTCACTCCCTTAGGACCTCCAAAGGAAGCAATCGTATTCGCAGCAGCTCCAATAACAGCAGCCAACACACAGATGGCAGCCATTGCATACATGAAGTACATCAATGTACCGGTATGTTCGGGAGCAACGTATTTACCTTCCATGTTGTCATAGCCCACACCGAAGAAGAGTCCGAAGACCACAAGTGTAGCCAACATCAGAAGCATAAATATCCAGTTTGATATTTTATGTGTCTTTACCATTTTGAAAAGTCTTTAGAAGTTTTTTACTTTTTCAGATTGTGCTTCATAAGGAGGTCGAGCAGAGTGATAGAAGAATCTTCCATATCAGCGGTCAAAGCCTCAATCTTAGAAAGGATGTAGTTGTAGAATACCTGAAGAATCAAAGCGGC
>CAZDAN010000055.1:0-10894 GCA_964503565.1 uncultured Bacteroides sp. | reverse complement strand
CAAAAAACGAGAATAAACGGGTGGTATTTACCTTATTTTACCTATATTTGCAGGCTAAAAGATAATCAATCTTATATGTATATGAAAAGGAGACAATTACAATTAAAACTTTTACTGTTTTGTCTGTTGTCCGTCATGTCACTCACAATGCGGGCACAGGTGGAGATTTATGGATTTTCGACTAATATTGATGACGAGAAACTGTCCGGCTTAATAAAGTTCAGCAATGCTGACCCTGCCAACACCATGCAGCGCATCAAGACAGCCGAGGAATGGGCAACGGCCGGAGCTTGGGGTGGCGATGCTTATTATGCCATTCTCTCTTACGCCACTTACCCAAAGGGGCTTTACACGATTGATGTGGAGACAGGAGAAACGACTCAGGTGGCTGACTACATGTACAACGAACAGGTGCGGGCGGCCATTGAAATGAGCTACGACTTCACGAATGAGACGATGTATATGATTACCGTGTCGGACGAGGACGAGTACTGTACGGCTTTTGGTACCATCAATCTGCGTACCGGTGAGCAAAAGATTATCAATCCCAACATGGGACAATACATTGTGGCCATGGCTATCAACAAAAATGGTCGCGTGTATGGCATCAATGATGCCGGTTTTCTGGTGTCCATCAATAAGACCACAGGCAAGTGTACCAACCGATTCAGTTTGGAGGTATATCCTTGGCGTAAACAATCGATGGAGTTCGATCGCAAGTCGGGCGATCTGTATTGGGCTTATTGTGACACCGATGACTTCGGTTATCTGAAGAAGATCAAGGTGAACACAGGCACGGTGACCGACCTTGGCTACATCGGCGGCACAAACAAGGAACAGGTATTGGGACTGTATATCCCTTACAGCCAGTGTGAGGACGGTGCACCACACAAAGTGACAGACCTGACACTGACTCCCGACGTGAATGGTGAACTGACGGCTACGCTCAGCTGGACTTGCCCTACCTCCACATATGCCGGAGGTGATTTGACGGAGATAGAGAAAATAGAGATTTATAGGAATGAGTCATTGGTGGCCACGTTAACGGAAGGGGTGGCTCCCGGTGCTTCTATGAGTTGGACAGACCTGGTGGGCAACAGTCAAGAGTGCACCTATAAGATTGTACCCTGTAATGCGATAGGTTCGGGACTTCCCGCCACCATTTCTGCGTTTGTGGGACGCGACGTTCCCTCGGCCGTAGAACTTATCAGTGTGAATCGAGAAGGGAACAACGCCATCCGATTGACATGGCATCCTGTGAAGAGTGGTGCGAACAAGGGATATTTGGATGCTGCTTCTATTATATATAAGGTAACGCGCGCGAGCGACGGCGTTGTGTTGGCCGAAAATCTGACGGACACCACCTTTACAGATACTACCATCACGGAGCTGGGCCGCTACCAGTATGCCGTGACCGCATCCAATGCTGAGGGAAAAGGCGAGGCTGCACAGACGGGGTACATTGTAAACGGTCCGGCACGCGACTTGCCTTTGACCATCGACTTCACCAACGAATCGGAGAGCCGACTGTGGAGTATTGCCGACGCCGATGCTGACGGACAGACCTATTTCTGGCAATACAATCCCAACTTCAAGGACCAAGGATTCTTCTACTACCAATGTGAGTATGCCCCCACGGGCCACGCCGACGACTGGCTGCTTTCACCCAAATACAAGTTCGATGCCGGCAAGGCATACAAGGTTCTCGTCACTGCCCGCCCCTGCAACATCTATCGCCCTGAGAAGATGATGCTTTATCTGGTGAAGGACTATGACCTGAGTACGGCCGTCAGCCTGGGCGACACCATTCACGTGGATGGCGAGGAGGATGCCACAGGCGAGACCATCATGAGCCAGTTCCGCGTAAACATCAGCCCCTTGGACGAGGCAGATGAATACTCGGTGGCCATCCGTTGTGTGAGTGACTTCACCGAAGCCTATTGGTTGGCATTGTCGCATGTGGAGGTGTCGGAGAATCAGGAGGGGCACATCCGTGGAGACGTGTATGACAACGAGTTGAACCCCGTGGAGGGTGTCACCGTCGGCCTCGAAGGTACTGACTATAAGGCCGTGACCGATGCCCGCGGACAGTTCGAAATCAAGAACGTGGCTGAAGGCACCTACACCAGTGTGCAGACCAAGCTGGGCTACTTCACCATTCCGCAAAGCATCACTGTCAAGGGATTACAGACCACAAACGTGGAACTGGACGTGAAGAAGCGTATGGAGTACAGCTACAACGGCCAGATAAAGAACGAGTACGGTGAGGCTTTGCCGAATGCGATGGTTGCTCTCAGCGGTTACCACAGCTACGTGGCCACGACGGATGCCGAAGGCCGCTTTGCCATCCAAGGAGTCTATGAACTGGCTGAAGGCGAGGAGCGCTACCACGTGGAGGCACGGAAGGATTTCTATGAAGCGGACACCACCAGTTTCAATCCTGCGCAGGCAAACGGACTTGCTATCGCACAGAAGTTTACACTGGACGACCTTATCCTGCCGCCGGCCTTCATCAGCGCCTCCGTTGCTAAGGACGAGAGCGAAGCGCTTATCTCCTGGAGCACTCCCGCCGTGGAGAAGCATGTGAAGTTGCACAGCGAGAACGTCTCCTACACTTTCGGCACCGAGGAGGGCGAGGCGGGCACACTCATCGGACTGGTGTGCCGTGAGGCGATGATTATCGACAGCCTTCAGTGGTGGACCTTCTGCGATTCGGCGACACTGAACGTGGTCATTTTGGCCCTGAACAAGCGGGGACGCCTGACCAATCAGGAGCTTTATCGCGATGATGAAGCACCCAACAAAGCCTATGACATAACAACTTATCGCCTGAAAACTCCGGCCTATGCTCCCAACGGATGCTTCATCGGCATCAGTGTAGATAAGGGCAACCTGTCGCTGCTGACCACGGGCAACACCGAGGAGCATCCCTTCGCGAGCCAGACCAATGCCTACATCGAGGACCTTGCCACGTCTGTCAGTCTGGAATACGTGGAGGACTTGGGCAGCGACTACGAGGAGAACTACTACATGAACTATAGCGGCCGCCGCTTGGCTGATGCAGAGGCTCCGGCCATCGAGTACTTGATAACACCGGCTGCCAACGCAGGCCAGGAGTTGGAGACGATACCTGTGAACGACCTGTTCTACACCGATGCACACTGGAAGCACCTCGACGAGGGTGAACACACCTACACGGTGGAGGCCGTTTACCGCAACGGGCAGAGTGCCGTTCAGGCGGTGACGATTACCAAGACTACCCCGTCGGCCATCCTCGCCACCGAAGCCGGAAACGCGCTGCAACTGGCGGGTAACACACTGCTCATCCGGGCCGAGGCCGTGCAGGTCATCGCTGCCAACGGCGGATGCATTGCCGGTGGCGAAGGCATCAGCAGCCTCAGCACCGAGGGGTGGAGCAAGGGCATCTACATTGTGCGCACATTGGAGAACGGAGACTGGAATACTCATAAGATTGTAATCAAATAAAACGACAACTCATCATGAAGAAATCATATATCCTCAGTGGCCTGCTTCTGTGGGCCACCCTGACAATGGAAGCGCAGGACACTCTGTTTGTCTGCAACTTCGAGAACGGTATCCCCGAAAACTTCAGTTGCTACGACCGCGACGGGAACGAACCCTCGCGCAGCATGAAGCGCTACGGACTGGAAAAGGGCACTGCCTGGGCAGCATACGCCGAGGAGGGGACACAGAACACGGCGGCCTACAGCGGTTCGTGGTATAAGGAGGTGGCACAGTCGGACGACTGGATGGTGACGCCCGCCATCCTTGTGACCGACGCACGGGCCATCCTCTCGTGGCGGGCTTGTGCCATTGATGCCGAGCACCCCGACGGCTACAGCATTTACATAACGGACAAGGGCAACCGCCCCGAGGATTTCGCGGAAGCCCCCGTCCTGACCGTCCCTGCTGAGGCTGCTACGTGGCAAGAACACTTCCTTCCGTTGGAGGCTTATGCCGGCAAGGAAATATACGTGGCTTTCGTGAACAACAGCACCAACTGCAACCTGCTGATGGTGGACGACATCGTGGTGCAGACCCACGAGCACACCTTCCGGTTCACTAACCTGACGCCCGAGGCGGTGACGACGGCCGGTGGGGTGAAGGTGACGGGAACACTGACTTCATCGGGATTCCTGCCTGTGGAGGGCTACAAGTTGCAGCTGCTTCACGGCGGACAGACTTACACCATCGACCGCAGCACCGAGAGCATTGCGCCCGACTCCACGGTGACCATCGCCTTCGACGAGGAGATTGACGTGGCCCTCAATACCACCGAGGACTACACCCTCATCGTCAGCAGCCAGGAGGGCACCGATGCCGACACCATCCGGGGGAGCATCACCTGCTTCGAGCGCACAGTGCTCATCGAAGAGGGAACGGGCACGTGGTGCATGTGGTGCCCGCGCGGACAGTACGGCTTGCAACAGTTGCACAAGAATCGCCCCGGCGAGTTCATCGACATAGCTGTGCACGTGAGCGACCCCATGATGGTGACCGACTATGCCATGAGCCTTTACGCGCCCTTCTTTTATGTGTACGGCCTGCCCTCATGTGTGATGGACCGCAAGACTTCGCAAGTGGGCGACCCCTATATGGGCGTGGAGGAGATGCTCGACAAGGCACGTGCCCAGGGGGCGATAGGAAGATTTACTGGGCTAGAAGCAACCGCATGGAGCAGTGATCCAGTTGACAGGGCGCTGGACAGTGGTGTCCCTCTGTTCACTGTCAAGGGTTCCTACGAATTCGGCAAAGCCATAGAAGAGGGTGAATACCGCCTCTCCTTCATCATCGTGGAGGACAGTGTGACGGGCTACACCCAAGCCAACGGCTACTCGGGCAGCAGCGGAGCCATGGGCGGACTCGACCTTTTGCCCGACCCCATCCCTGCCGGTGAGTACTACTTTGCCAATGTGGGCCGTGCTGTGTATGACAGTTGTTATTTCGGAGAAAGCGAAAAGGAACTCCTGAGCATTGAGGCACAATCCGAACGCCACACTCGAGTGCCCTTTTACTGTAGGCTCGACTACCCGACAACCATCAGCGATGTAAACAAGGTGAAGCTCGTGGCGCTGATTATCGACACAAAAAGCGGCGAAGTAGTGAATGCGGCCGAGACAAAGATGCCTTATTACTATACGACAGGCATCCACGAAACGGAAGCCTCCCCCTCTGCCATCCGCCTGCAGGGAGGTACGATAGTTGCCACTGCACCCTTGCGTCAAGTGGAAGTGTGGAGCCTTAGCGGACAACTGCTTCACCGGGCCGTGCCGAATGCCGAGAGTTACGCTTTGCCGCAAACCGGAGTGGGAGAACAACCCGTCATCGTCCGGGCAACAACCGACGGAGAGAGTGTCACATTCAAGCATATAAACAGATAAATGGTGTTTCGTGGGTGAATTTCCGGAAGCAGCGGGAAGAGACCGAAAATCTGTTTGAGTCAAAAGAAAATCTATCAGGTGTCCGAGGAAATTCTGTCAGCTGACAGATGAAATTCCATCAGCTGATAAAACGATGGTGAACACCTGATAGATTTTTGAACAGAAACGTAAGAAAAGAAACTTTGTCTGAGAAATGACTGTTTTGCTTATAGAACTTTAAAAACCAGCATGTAAGAATGAAAAAGATTGCAACCATACTGACGGCCTTGGCTTGCACGGCAAGCCTGGGCGCACAGATTCCCCTCGCAGGGAGCACCCAAGAGGCTCCCGTGGAAATCAAGGCGGGCGAATGCTACCTGCTGCCGCAGGACTTTTCCAACGCCTACTTCGCCTTTCAGTCCGAGACGGACGGACTGCTCTACCTCTCGCTCTCCAAGCCGCTGAAGATATTCGGGCAGGGCAATCCGCTCCCCCTCTACGACAAGCAGTGTGTGCAGGGCATCGAGGGCGGACAGCCCTACGCCTTCTACAGCAACACCACGTGGGGCGACAGCATCACCATGACCGTCTCCTTCGTGGAGGGGAAGCCTTATCTGCCCGTGGCTCTTGCTTCCACCTCGCTGGCCGAAGGAAGCACCTACCGCACGACCGAGCAGGACGGCGACATTACCTTTGCCTTCAACGTGGCCATCAATGCCACCGCCGTGAAGGCCGAAGTCATGTTGGAGAACGGCGAAGCGGTGGGCGTGAACAGCTACCGCACGAGCGAGGACTACAACACCCAGGGGACAAACTACGTGCTGCAACTGGCCGACACCTACAACGCCCTGACAGAGAGCGGCAAGCTGGAGGCAGGCGAACCGTTCAAAGTGACACTGAGCAACATCGTTTCGACGGCCAATGCCGAAAATGTATATGAAGGCGAAGTCACGCTGAACCTGAAAGCCTCGGGCGAAGCCGTGCGGTTGGAGAGTGTGAGCAATCAGGAGAAGCTGCAGAGCTACTATATGCCGGGCGACGACGACGGCCTCATCACCCTCACCTTCACCGCCCCCGTCACCTGCTCGGCAGCCCATGCCACCCTGGCCTACGGCGACCGCGAAGCCGGCACGTGGGCCGAAGTGAAGGTGCCCTACACCATCGAGGGCAACACCATCACGTGGAACGTGCAGGGCATACACCTGACCGACGTCCCCGCCGATGACGAAGGGAACCGTTACGTCAGCATCAGCCTGAAGGGTATCTGCGACAAAGAGGGATTCCCCGTCGAGAGCAACACCATAGGCACCACGGGCACCATCCTCTTCTCCTACCTCGTAGAGACGATGGACGTCAACATCTACCCGGACTTCCTGCCCGCAGCCGGCAGCAACATCGACGAGACAAAGGAGGTGGAAATATGGGTGTCGGCCGGCAAATACATTACCTTTGACGGGGCACAAGTGACCTACCAGAAAGACGGACAACGTGTGACGGAAACCATTCCGTTGGAACAGCTCCGTCAGGAGAACGACCCCTATTCCGAGACCGACCTGCTGGTCTATGTCCCCATCGGAGAATACCCCTTCGAGGCGGGCGAAGTGACGGTGTGTCTGACCAATATCTTGGCCGCCAACGGCACCACTCCCGAAATCAAGGTGTCCTATCAGTCGGAAGGAGGACGCATCAGCTCCGTCAATCCTGCAACAGGCACCCCGACGGAGGTGGTCGGAACATGGCAAACCGATGGCAGGAGTGCTTCGGGCATCGGAGTGCAGAAGCACATATATATACAAAGGATGACAGACGGAAGATACCGTAAAACAATAATCAAATAATCTATTACCTGATGATAAAAAAGACATTCATTTATGCTTTTGCCTTACTGGCTGCTGTGGCGGCAAACGCGCAAGAGGAGATTGTAACAAGCAGCCAACAGATGGCGATCAATAAAACCGCCGCCACAGCCGTGCCCTATTCGGTGGATGATACGGGAAAGCAACTGCCCATCACTTGGGGATTGGACACCGCCTGGCCCGACGAATGGAACATGCGACGCGGCACGGCCTTTATCGGAGCCGAGAATCTGGCAGTGGCCCGTGTCTCCTTCCAACCCAGCGATTTGGTTGTAAACGGCGAACTTTCTGCGGCACAAAAGGCCGCACTGGACACGCGCCTGAGGCTGGTGCGCTACAGCGGAGTCACCCACTTGGCTCTTAATTGCGACCACGAGGTGTTGATGACCCCCGATAATGCCACCGAAGCACAAGAGGCCGAGTATGCCCAACACCGGGCAAACTACGTAGGCAAACCCGAAGAGTGGGTGAAACTCTTCGAGGCGACCACGCTCTATTGCCAGAAACAAGGCTTTACCGTGGTATCCATATCCCCCTTCAATGAGCCGGACTATGGATGGAACCAAGGAACTCGGACAGACTTTTACAACATAGCCAAACTGATGAAGGAGAATCCTTTCTTCGACAGCATCCGCATCAGCGGAGGAAACACACTTAACTGCGATCAGGCTCTGCCGTGGTACAATGCCATGAAAGATTGCTTGGACGAAGGCAATACCCACCAGCTGGCCGGCGAGTTCAACACCTATGCCTCCTTTTTCGAGACGGTACGCGCCGACGGCAAACACGCTACGGCCGACGAACTTCACAACGTGATGGAAGCCATGGTGGGCGTAGAATATGGTATGCAGACGGGCATCTGGTGGGGATTCGACGGACTGGCCCGCGGCGAGTTCTGCCGCGCCAGCAACAACGGCGACCGCCTGGCCTACGCCGAGGACCGCTCGACATGGACAGCCGCCTCGGTCTACCGCAACAACAAGGAGGGCAAGGTGCAAGCCTTCCTCGGCACCTCTGAACGCCAGGCCAACAATGCCAGCTACCGCTTCATCAGCCGCGACCGCGACGTGTTCTACGACGGCTACGGCCCCGTGCGCGACTTTATCGTGGACATGCCCGGTGGTACGGGTTACCAACAGGGGCAGACCAATGCCGAACGGGTGGTGAACATCACGTGGGGCGAAGACGTACAGCCCTACATCAATGGCAACTATGTGATACAGAACAAGCAGACAGGCTATGTCCTCTCCTTGGTGCAAGTCACCTCAGGGGCAGGCTCTAATGTCATACAAAGAGTTCATGCACAGAAGGCGACCAACCAACAGTGGAGTGTGGCGCCTGTAAACAGTCGCATCGGGGGCGATTTCAGCTATTACTCCATCCGCCCGCTTTCCAATACCGACCTCTGTCTCGATGTCCTTAACAGCTCATTGGAATCAAATGCCAACATCATTGTATGGGACAGCAACAACGGTGCCCAGCAACAGTGGTATCTGCAATATGCCGGAAACGGTTATTTCTACATACGTAGCCGTCAGAGTACCCATTGCCTGAAAGCCGGCATTGGCGTTGGAGCCGCCATCAAGCAGGCAACCTTCACCGGCGATGACAACCAGCAATGGCGGTTTGTGCCCGCAGGGCTTCAGTCTGAAAGCCTGCCACCCACAGCCCCCGTAGGACTGACTGCCACTTCCCGATTGGCCTCTATCCGTTTGGACTGGAATCCCAATACAGAGGCAGACTTGGCCGGATATACCATCCTGCGTGCCGAAGTGCCACAGGCAGCAGGCGAAGATACACTTTTCAACACCATAGCACGTGGGGTCTCTTCTCATGCTTTCCTCGACAATCACGTGGTGCAAGGCGTAGAATACCTTTATAAGATAAAGGCACAAGACCAAGTGGGCAACCTCTCGCTCGCTTCGGAGACTGTCAAAACCTCTACGACCGGCGAAAAGGGGCTGGTGGGCAAATGGCAATTCGACGGCAATCTGAATGACGAGAGCGGCAATCAGCTGCATGGCGCCACCGACGGCAGCTATTTCGTCTATCTCACCACACTCTCCATCTCAGGAGAGAATGCTTCCATGTTCAATGGGACATCTCACTTCGTACAGCTGCCTCACGAGGTGGCTTCTATGCGTCAAATGACCGTTTGTACCTGGGTAAGATGGCGCACCGACACGGGCTGGCAACGCATCTTCGACTTCGGAAACGGAACCGACCATTACATGTTCCTTACTCCCAACGGAAACAATCAGATGCGTTTCGTCATGAAGAATGGCGGCGACGAAGAAGTGCTGGCTGCCACCAAACTGAAGACTGACACCTGGACACACGTGGCCGTTACAATCGCTGACGAAGCTGTCACCCTCTATGTCAATGGCGAGCAGGTGGCTCAATCCGCCGACATGAAGATACGCCCCATCGACATTCGCCCGATGATGAACTATATCGGACGCAGCCAGTATAGCAACGACCCGTTGTTGAAGGCATACGTCGATGATTTCCGTATCTACAACTACGCATTGGATGCTGAAGAGGTGAAAGCCGTCACTGAAGACACTGCCGCAGACAACATCCGAGAGGAGACGACAACAGCTTCACCAGTGATTGCTACAGAGTATTACACCCCCAACGGTGTCCGCCTGAGTCAGCCGGCCAAGGGAATCAATCTGATTAGGCATATCCACGCCGACGGTACCGTCCGGATTGAAAAAGAGATACGTTGACAACCGTCAACACACAATATCCCAATGGACTTTTCGTTTATATCCAAAGGATGAAACGAACATTGCTCATATTGATAGGAATACTTGTGTGCATCACAAGTGTCGCACAGAAGCGCAAAGTGCAGAACCGCCCATACATCGACCAGCGGCTTCTGCACTATGGCTTCTTTATTGGCGTGCATGCACAAGACCTGGAGTTCGAGAACAATGGATTCATCACCGAAGAGGGGGAAACCTGGTTTGCCGATGTGGCCGACTACACTCCCGGATTCAGCGTAGGCGTATTGGCCGAAGCATACCTCAATCCTCATTTGGCATTGCGTGTCATTCCTTCCCTCTATTTTGGTCAGCGGAACGTCACTTTCCACGAACAGCACACCCATGCCGAATATCGTCAAGTAATGAAATCGACGTTGTTGGCATTCCCCGTCAACCTGAAGTTCACTGCACCACGATTCAACAACCATCGCCCTTTCCTTGTGGCAGGTGTCAATCCCACCATTTCGCTCACCAACAAAGACCAGCAGGCCCTGCTAATGAAAAAATGGGATTGCTACGTAGAAATAGGCTTGGGATGCGATTTCTATCTTCCCTTCTTCAAACTGATTCCCGAACTGAAGTTCTGTTTCGGCTTGCGCGATTTATTAGAAAAAGACCGTCCCGATCTTATCGACAAAAGCCTGTTGAAATATACTCAGTCACTCGATGCCGCCACAGGCAAAATGGTGATGCTCACCTTCTATTTCGAGTAAATCAAAGATGGCATTCTTTCACAGGAAGGATGCCATTCTTATCTGTTTTCTCCCACACTTGATAAGACATATCCGTTAGCAGATAACGGTTCCACTGCCCCTTTATAAACCTACAGACTCCTCCGATTGGCAAGAAGCGCTAATCAAGATTCAATCACATCCGCTTCAAGCGT
>CAZDAN010000054.1:0-11135 GCA_964503565.1 uncultured Bacteroides sp. | reverse complement strand
AAATGGGATGAGGTCTTGAAAGAAGGGAAAGAAAGTTCCAATCGGTGACTGGATAATCTAAAATTGCTGCTATCCTTCAATGGGGTAAATTGAACTCATGAAGGATTTCTTGTCGGTTCGCTCAAAGGATAAAACTACTACCCAAAAGGAAGAATCTACTATCCAAAAGAACGAAACTACTACCCAAAAGAAATTCTTTACATCAACGGTGCAAGCAATCGGAAGAAGGACTCTTCGACCTTGCGCCAAGGGGAGCGGCGTGCCCAACGTTGTGAGGAGATGTGGGCGCATTGCTGCTCGTCGGTTTCGAAGATGTGACGAAGGCGAAGGGCGGTGGAGGGGGCGTACATAAAGGCGTTGACCTCGAAGTTGTACTCGAAGCTGCGGAAATCGATATTGGTGGAGCCTACGGAGGAGACTTGATCGTCGATGACGAGGGTCTTGGCATGGAGGAAGCCGGGGTGGTAGAAGAGGACTTTTACACCGGCCTCCATCACATCGCGCAAGTAGGAGCGCGAACACATCTGAACGACTCGGCTATCGCTTTTCCATGGGAGCATGATGCGCACATCGACTCCTGAAAGGGCGGCCGTCTGCAGAGCGGTGAGTATCTGTTCGGTGGGCATGAAGTAGGGGGTCTGGATGTAGATGTAGTGGCGGGCATTGCTGATGGCGTGGAGATAGCCTTGCATGATTTCGCGCCAACGCCCGATGGGCTTGGAGGTGACGATTTGTATCTGCGAATCGCCTTGTGACGACTCTTGGAGGGGGAAGTAGGCGGGGTTGCTTATCTGTTCACCGGTGACGAAGCACCAGTCCATGAGGAACACCGTCTGGAGGCCTTGCACGGCCATGCCGGTGATGCTGAGCGAGGTGTCGCGCCATGCTCCCCATGACACTCCGCGCAGGTAGCGGTCGGCGATGTTCATGCCTCCGATGAAGCCTACGCGTCCGTCGATGATGGCTATCTTGCGGTGGTTGCGATAGTTGACGCGTCGGCTGAAGATGGGGAAGTGTACCTTCAGGAAGGGGTGTACCTCGATGCCTGCTTGGCGCATGCGGTCGAAGAAGGTGGACTTGACTCGCCAACAGCCTACATCGTCGTACATCACACGCACCTCCACTCCCTGACGTGCTTTGTCGATGAGGGCATCGCTGAGGAGACGGCCCAGTGCATCGTCTTCCCAGATGTAGTACTCCATGTGGATGTGGTGACGGGCTTGGGAGATGGCGTATAGCAGGGCTTGTATCTTGTCGGCACCACGGGTGAAGATGTCCACACGGTTGCCGCCGAAGGGCATCGAGCGGTTCATCCGTCGGAAAAGGGTTACCAGCGACTGGCACTTGTCGGGCAGGTCAGAGGGGGGCTTGCGCCAATAGCCGCGCAGGGGCTTGCGGGCAATGTGCTTGAAGTTGCGTTTGCTGATGAGCCGTTCCTTACGGACGCTTTGGCCGAAGATGAGGTAGAACACCAGGCCTATGACGGGCAAAAACGTGAGCACCATGATCCACGCAAGGGTCTTCACCGGATGGCGATTGTCGAGTATCACCACGGCTACGGTGCCCAGTGTCAATGTCAGGTAGATGATGTTGAGACTGATGCTTAACGGATTTGACCAATCAAACATGACAAGAGTGCTTAATTCGTAAACAAACGGATTGACCATGCAAAAATAACCCAAACTTGCATAGATTGCTTCAAACATTAACAAGAATTAAATATGTATTTCCATTCAGGTGGGGGATTTGTGGGAAAAAAGCAGTACTTTTGCAGGATAAACTGAGAAATCTATGTCAGAAACCAAATACATCACCATCCAAGGTGCACGGGTGAATAACCTGAAGAACATCACGGTGAACATCCCGCGCGGAAAGTTTGTAGTCATCACCGGCCTTTCGGGCTCGGGAAAGTCGTCGTTGGCCTTTGACACACTGTATGCCGAGGGGCAACGCCGTTATGTGGAGAGCCTTTCGTCATACGCCCGCCAGTTTCTTGGGCGTATGGGGAAGCCCGAGTGTGACTTCATCAAGGGCATCCCGCCCGCCATTGCCATCGAGCAACGGGTGAACAGTCGTAATCCGCGCTCGACGGTGGGCACGTCGACGGAGGTGTATGAATACCTGCGCCTCCTCTTTGCCCGCGTGGGAAAGACCTTTTCGCCCATCAGTGGCGAGATGGTGAAGAAACATTCGACGGACGACCTGGTAGAGCGTATGCTTTCCTTCACACCGGGCACCCGATTCACGGTGCTTTGTCCCATTGTGCCACGTGCCGGGCGCACGGTGAAGGAGCAACTTGCCATCGACCTTCAGCAGGGTTTTACGCGTGTGGAGGTGAATGGCGAGGTGATGAGCATTGAGGAGTATCTGACGAAGGAGGGGGGCGATTCGCCTTACCTCCTCATCGACCGCCTTTCGGTGAGCAACGAACCGAGCACCATCAGCCGCTTGATTGATTCGGCCGAAACGGCTTTCTACGAAGGCGACGGCACCTGTCTGATGCGCTTCTATCCGGCCGGATTGCTCTATACCTTCAGCAAAACATTCGAGGCCGACGGCATCCGGTTCGAAGAGCCTACCGACCAGCTCTTCTCGTTCAACTCGCCCATAGGGGCTTGCCCCGAATGCGAGGGCTTCGGACGGGTGATTGGCATCGACGAATCGCTGGTGGTGCCCAACACGGCATTGAGCGTGTACGACGGTGCGGTGGTCTGTTGGCGAGGCGAGAAGATGGGCGAGTGGCTGAAGGAGTTTATCCGCCGTGCGGCAAAGCATGACTTCCCCATCTTTGAACCTTACTACAACCTGACGCAGGAGCAGAAGGACTTCCTATGGCACGGCAAGCGCACGGAGGCGTGCATCGACTCGTTCTTCCAGATGTTGCATGAGAATCAGTACAAGATTCAGTATCGGGTGATGTTGGCCCGCTACAGGGGAAAGACGGTTTGCCCCACTTGCCGGGGAGCACGACTGAAGAAGGAGGCCCTCTACGTGAAGGTGGGCGGACGCTCGATTGCCGAACTGGTGGAGATGCCCATCACTGAGTTGCAGACATTCTTCCTCAACCTCCAGCTCGACGAACATGATGCTGCCGTGGCCAAGCGCCTGATGGTGGAGATAAACAACCGACTTCGCTTCCTTGTCGATGTGGGGCTTGGTTACCTCACCCTGAGCCGACTGAGCAACACCCTGTCGGGAGGTGAGAGCCAGCGCATCAACCTGGCCACTTCATTGGGCAGCAGTCTGGTTGGTTCGCTCTACATCTTGGACGAGCCGAGCATCGGCCTCCATAGCCGCGACACGGAAAAACTCATCCGTGTGCTTCGCCAGCTTCAGGAGTTGGGCAACACTGTGGTGGTGGTAGAGCACGACGAAGAGATTATCCGTGCGGCCGACTACATCATCGACATTGGCCCGCAAGCCGGACGGCTGGGCGGACAGGTGGTCTACGAAGGCGACATGCACGACCTGCAACCGGGAAGCGGCAGCTACACGGTAAAATACCTGTTGGGCGAGGAGGTGATAACGCCTCCCTTGACGCATCGCCCGTGGAATAATTATATAGAGGTGAAGGGGGCAAGGGAGAACAATCTGAAGGGCATCGACGTACGCTTCCCCCTGAACGTGATGACCGTGGTGACGGGCGTGAGCGGCTCGGGAAAGAGCACCCTTGTGCGCGACATCTTCTACCGTGCCTTGAAGCGCGAGTATGGCGAAACCACTGAACGGCCGGGCGAACACACCGGCATCGGAGGCGACATTCGGATGATGACAAACATCGAGTTTGTTGACCAGAATCCCATCGGAAAATCCTCGCGAAGCAATCCCGTAACTTACCTGAAGGCGTATGACGACATACGCAAACTCTACGCCGACCAACCGCTGGCCAAGCAGATGGGACACACGGCGGGACACTTTTCGTTCAACTCCGAAGGCGGACGGTGCGAAGAGTGTAAGGGCGAGGGCACTGTGACGGTGGAGATGCAATTCATGGCCGACCTGGTGCTGGAGTGTGAATCGTGCCACGGCAAGCGGTTCAAGAAGGAAATATTAGACGTGAAGTTCAAAGAGAGAAACATCTACGACGTACTGGACATGACGGTGAACCAAGCCATCGAGTTCTTCACCGAACATGGCCAACCCAAGATTGCCCGCAAGCTGAAACCTCTTCAGGACGTAGGCCTTGGTTACGTCAAGTTAGGACAATCCTCATCCACCCTCTCAGGAGGTGAAAACCAGCGTGTGAAACTGGCCTATTACCTCAGCATCGAGAAGACGTCGCCCACCATCTTTGTCTTCGACGAACCCACCACAGGACTCCACTTCCACGACATACGCAAGTTGATGGAATCGTTCGACGCTCTCATCAATCGCGGACACACGGTGGTCATCATCGAGCACAACATGGACGTCATCAAGTGTGCCGACCACATCATCGACCTTGGCCCCGAAGGTGGAAACCGCGGAGGCAACGTCGTGGTGTGTGGCACTCCCGAAGAGGTGGCGGCTTGCCCCAACTCATACACCGGCCAATTCCTCAGCAAGATATTGGGCCAATGATGGTGCAAGGGGTTGAGCCTGGCATCTTTTCAGTATATAATTAAGGACTTAGGGGCAGTAGGTCTGTAGGGGCAATTCTCCTTGCAGCGCACCCAATGCATTGGCGGCCAGTGCCCCCATTTCGTCCTCGCCCGGCATCATGACTATGGGAGCCAGGAATTGTGTTTGCTTTTTCAGAGATTCGGCACAATAACGGCTGTGCATGATGCCACCGGTAAAGATGATGGCATCGCTCTTTCCCTCGAGGGCTACGTGCATGGCTCCGATGTGTTTGGCCACGTTGTAGAGCATGGCGTCCAGCACGAGTTTGTCCGGCTCGACTCCTTGTTCGGCATTGGACGCAATGGTAACCATGTCGTTATTTCCCAAATGGGCAACCAATCCGCCCTGTCCGCACAACATTTTCTTTACTTGACGCTCGTCATATCGGCCGCTGAAGCATAGCTCTACCAATTGGTTGGCTGGCACGGTGCCTGCCCGTTCGGGGGTGAACGGGCCGTCGCCGTTGAGGGCGTTGTTGGTGTCGATGACACGTCCCTGCCGGTGGGCACTCACTGAAATGCCTCCGCCCAGATGGGCTACGATGAGGTTCAGCTCCTTGTAGCGTTTCCCTATAGAGGCGGCATAGCGGCGCGATACGGCTTTGCTGTTGAGTGCATGGAAAATGGATATGCGCTGTATTTCGGGAATGCCGGTCAGGCGTGCTACGGGTTGCAGTTCATCCACCACCTCGGGGTCGGCAATGAAGGCGGGACAGCCACACAACGCCGCTATGTCCTCGGCGATGAGTGCCCCTAAGTTGCAGGCATGTTCGTGTTCGCTGTGCAACAGGTCGTGTTTCATCTGTCCGTTGATGGGATAGACGCCTCCCGGGGTGGGACGCAACAAGCCTCCGCGGGCAATGACCGCATCGAAGCGAATCTCTATCCCGGCTTTGCGCAGAAGGTCGAGGACGAACTCGCGACGGTATTCATATTGTTCGTTCACGTGGTGAAAAGGAACCAGGTCTTTGGCGGGGTGGTGGGCTCCTGTCATCCAGGCACAGGTTGTGTCTTCATACACGGCCAGCTTGGTAGAGGTGGAGCCGGGGTTGATTACGAGGATTCGCATAGTGTGTTTCTGTTTTCTTTTGGTGCTTACTGTATATATATGATAGCTATAGTCCTTTTACGGGCGGTTGTTGTTCTCCTCTCCCGCCATGGTGCAGGCCAATACGAGGCTGTAGTACTTCGAGTCGTCTGAATCGGCTCGCGAGGGCAGCACTACGGGCGATGTGGTGCCTGTGAGCATACCTGCCATGCAGGCTTGGCCGAAGAGTGAGATGGCTTTGTAGAAGGTGTTGCTCGATTCGATGTTGGGGAAGATGAGCAGGTCGGCGTTGCCTACTACGCAGGACTCCATCCCCTTCACTTCGCCGCTATGAGGGTCGCAAGCGGTCTTCACATCCATCGGACCGTCAATCTGCACGGTGCCGTACTGCCCTTTGCGCGCGCGTTCCTTTAAGATTACGTATCCCAATGTGTGGGGAAACTTGCCATTGATTTTCTCGGTGCAATGGATGAGGGCTGCCCGTGGTTCGTCGATGCCCAGTCGCCGGCATACTTGCAGGTCGTAGCGGAGCATGGCCTCGAAGTGTGACACGCGGGGGCGGGGAACTACGGCCGCATCGGAGAAGAGTAACAGTTTCTTGTAAGTGGGCAATTGGGCTACCGTCACATGGCTCAGCACATTGCCGGGGGGCAACAGGCCTTGTTCTTTGTTCAATACGGCACGAAGCAACACGTCGGTGTTCAGGGTTCCCTTCATCAGTACGTCGGCCTGCCCGTTGTGCACCAGGGCTACGGCTCGTCGGGCCGCATCCACGGTGTCGTCAGCAAGGTGTATAGAGACCTGTTGGGGGTGTTGCTCCTGTATGGCTTCGGCCTTGGAAAGATACATCTCTTCCACCACCAGGTCGAAGCTGGCAATGCCTTCGCTGAGGCTGCGCAAAATAACATGACACGTGTGTTCGTCGTTCGGACAAGCCACGGCTATGCGCTTACGCCTGTGTCCGCTATGCAGGCGTTCAATCAGTTGCTCAAATGTCACGCTCATCAGTGGGTGTATTTTTCTCCTTTGTGATTTAATCTTTGGCAAAGGTCGGAATTTTTTCTTTGAATCCTGATACATTTGCCGACTACTTATGTAACTTTAACAAAAAAAATGAAAAAAAAATCCCCCTTCCGGGAACGGGCGGAATCTGTCAGGTGTTCGCTTTCGTTTTATCAGCTGATGGATTTTCATTTGTCAGCTGACAGATTTTCCTTTGACTGAGACGGATTTTTCAGGGACTCTGATGCCCCCAAAAAGAGCCAGTCGCAAAAAGGGAAAAGCCAGTCGCATTTTCCGTTTTGCGACTGGCTTTTTCCCTTTTTCGGCTGGCACTTTTTTTGCGACGGCGGTGGGGCTTACTGGTGCTGTTCGCGCAGCAGGTCGTTCACCGTCTTCACGGGGTTGAAGGTGCCCAGGCTGACCTCCACGAAAACCGTGTTCCAGTCGCTCATCGCACCATTCCACAGGCCGGGCAGTTCCAGCGCCTTCAGTTCGCGGCCGCTCTTCGACTTGTAGCTGATGAAGCCCGTGGCTTTGTCCACGTATCGGGTGAGGTCAAACTTCTCGCCCTTGTAGTCTCTGACGGCGCACACCAAATCTACGGGGTTGAAGTGTGTGCCCTGCTCGAACATGGCCTTCTTCTCGGGGTCGTTCATGTCAATCTGTGAACTCTCGAGGATTTGCAGGCTCACGGTGCCGTCCTGGTTATACGCCAGGAACGGGCCTCCGCCCGGTTCGCCCACGTTCTTCACCATGCCGCATACGCGCATGGGGCGGTTCAGCTTGCTCTTCAGGTAGAGCACCAGTTCGGCGTCTTCCAACTCCTTGATGTCGGCTTTGCGGCAGAGGAGCTGCTGCTGCACGAAGCGGATGGCCTCTTCCACCTGCTCCTGGGTATATTTGCCGCTGTCAAGCAGGCGTAAGTATTCGAATGCCTGCTTCTGAAGGGTGACGAGTACGCCGGCAAGCAGTTTCTTGTAGGTCACGGTCTCGTCTTTCAGGCGGTCGGGCACCACGTTGTCGATGTTCTTGATGAAGACGATGTCGGCATCCAGGTCGTTGAGGTTCTCAATGAGTGCGCCGTGTCCGCCGGGACGGAAGAGGAGCGAACCGTCAGCGTTGCGGAAGGGCTTGTTCTCCATGTCGGCCGCAACGGTGTCGGTCGAGGGTTTCTGCTCTGAGAAACTGACGTTGTAGCTGATGCCATACTTCTGTGCATATTTCTCCGTCTTCTCGGCCACCAGTGCCTCGAAGAGGGCGCGGTGTTCGGGCGACACGGTGAAGTGTACGTTCACCTGTCCCGTCTTTCCCGATGCGTACAGGGCACCCTCTACCAAGTGTTCTTCCAGCGGAGTGCGTGGGCCGTCGGCGTAGTTGTGGAACTTCAGGAGTCCCTTGGGAAGCTGTCCGTAGTTCAGTCCGGCCCCCTCCAACAGGGCGGCCACTACGGCTTTGTATGCTCCCTCGGCCACCAATGCTTCGATGCCTTTGCCGGTGGTCTTCAGGCAGGCAGCATCGAGGTCGTCATAGAAGGCAAAGTGGGCGATGTTGTCGAAGAACTTCTTTTCGAAGTCGGTGGCGGGCACGTTGCTTTCGCCTCCGAGGAATTCGAAGAGGTTCTTGAACATGCGGCTGGCGGCTCCCGATGCAGGAACAAACTTCACGATGGTGGCATCGCCCTTCTTATACTCGTCCCATGCGGCCAGATATCCGGCTTGTTCGGGCGCAATGATGCCTTTGCCTATCGAGGCGGCGGCTTCCAGTTTCAGGTAGGGGAATCCTTTTTCAAAACAGGCCAATTGGTCTGCTATCTGTGCCTCAGAAATACCTTTCTTGGCCAGTTGTTCTTTGTCTTGCGGGGTTAACATGGTTTTACCGATTTATGAATTATGATTTATGAATTATGATTTGTCACTCGTCGCTTGCTGTTTGCCATTCGTGGCTTGCAACCGTCACTTTTTATTAAAATGTGCTCAAAAGTACAAAAAGTTCCTTTCTTTTTATAATAAATGGGAGAAAAAATGTAACTTTGACCTCAAAAATCAATGCCGATATGGAAGAACTGACATTTTTTACTGCACCCGAAAGGGATTTGTTGGTGTCGATATACCGCAAGTTGGTGCGCATCGCAGGCGAAAGCCTGCAATCCGATGACGTGCGTCGGTTGAAGAGGTTTCTGGGTCGGGCCATCGAGTCCCAAGCCTTGCCGCGCGACAATTTTGGCTTGAACTCCATCGTGAAGGATCTGCAGACAGCTCTTATCGTGGCCGACGAGATAGGGATGCGCCGCGCCTCGTTGCTGGCCATCATGTTGCACGGCTGTGTGCGGGGTGGGGTGTTGACTGTCAAGGAGGTGGAGGCCGACTTCGGAACTGACGTGGCCACCATCATCAACGGCCTTGTGCGCATCAACCAGCTCTACGAAAAGAGTCCCGCCATCGAAAGCGAGAACTTCCGCAACCTGCTCCTCTCCTTTGCCGAGGACATGCGCGTCATTCTTATTATGATAGCCGACCGCATGAACCTGATGCGGCAGATACGCGACACGGACGACGCCGAAGGCAGGCTCCGCGTGGCGGGCGAGGCGGCTTACCTTTATGCCCCCTTGGCCCACAAGTTGGGTTTGTATAAGTTGAAATCGGAACTGGAAGACCTGTCGCTGAAGTACATCGAGCACGACATGTACTACCATATCAAAGAGAAACTGAATGCGACCAAAGCGGCACGCGACCGCTACATAGCAGCCTTCATCAAGCCCATTGAACAGAAATTGCGCGAGGCCGGGCTGAACTTCCACATCAAAGGCCGGACGAAGAGCATCCATTCCATCTACCAGAAGATGAAAAAGCAGAAGACCACGTTCGAGGGCATCTACGACCTCTTTGCCATCCGCGTCATCCTGGAATCGACTGTCGAACGCGAGAAGATGGAGTGTTGGCAGGTCTATAGCATCGTCACCGACATGTATCAGCCCAACCCGAAGCGCCTGCGCGACTGGCTGAGTGTGCCTAAGAGCAACGGCTACGAGAGTCTGCACATCACCGTGCTGGGGCCAGACAACACGTGGGTGGAGGTGCAGATACGTACCGAGCGGATGGATGCCGTGGCCGAGCGCGGACTGGCTGCCCATTGGCGATATAAGGGCGTGAAGGGCGAGAGCGGGTTGGACGAATGGCTGACCTCCATCCGCGAAGCCTTGGAGCAGTCCGACACCGACGATTTGAAGATGATGGACCAGTTCAAGATGGACCTCTACGAGGATGAGGTCTATGTCTTCACCCCCAAAGGCGACCTCTTCAAACTGGCCAAAGGAGCCACAGTGCTCGACTTTGCCTTCCACATCCACACCAACGTGGGCAGCAAGTGCGTGGGCGGACGCATCAACGGGAAGAACGTCACCATCCGCCAACGTCTCAACAGCGGCGACACGGTGGAGATTCTCACCAGCAATTCGCAGACCCCCAAGTCGGGTTGGCTGGACATCGCCGCCACCTCGCGGGCACGCACCAAGATACGTCAGGCCTTGAAGGAAATCAGTAGCCGACAGGCCGACTTCGGCAAGGAGACCTTCGACCGCAAGCTGAAGAACCGCAAACTGGACTACGACGAAGCCGTCATGATGCACCTCATCAAGAAGATGGGATTCAAGGAGGTGAATCCCTTCTTTCAGGCCATTGCCGACGAACAGTTGGACATCAACGAGGTAGTGGAACGGTATGTGGCGCAGCTGAAGTACGAGACCGACCCGCTTCAACGCGCCGCCGAGGAAGGTCCTGTGCGCAGTGCCGACACCTTTAACCTGCGCCCCGACGAGGAGCTGCAGAGCCGGCAGAACTTCAGCAGCGATGTGCTTGTCATCGACCGCGGACTGAAAGGCATCGACTTCACCCTGGCCCGCTGTTGCAACCCCATCTATGGCGACGAGGTTTTTGGCTTTGTCACCTCCGGTGGCGGAATCAAGGTTCATCGCACCGATTGCCCCAATGCACCGCAACTCCGTGAACGCTTCGGCTACCGCATCGTCAAGGCACGCTGGGCCGGCAAGAACGCCGGCTCGCAATACGAAATCCGTCTCCGCGTAGTCGGGCACGACGACATCGGCATTGTCAACAACATCACCTCCATCATCTCTAAGGAACAACACCTGATGCTTCGCGGTATCTCCATCGACTCCTACGACGGATTGTTCTCGGGAACCCTCACCGTCATGGTCGATGACACCTCGAAACTTGAGCAACTTATCAAGAAAATTCGCACCGTCAAAGGGGTAAAGCAGGTAAGCCGGTGCTGAGGCCGGTGCTAAGGTTGGTTTTGTCAGAATTATAATCCTACCGAACGGAGGTCACTGCGTTGCACCTTCTTTATTTGCTGGAACATGAGTGTGCCGGCCGGGGTAGAGTATAGGCGGAAATGGTTGGGATGCCATTCCTGTCGAATATTACAACCAGCGAGGAAGCAAGGAACGTATCCTTGACGAGATGAAC
>CAZDAN010000053.1:0-11149 GCA_964503565.1 uncultured Bacteroides sp. | reverse complement strand
AGCGGACAGTAATAATTTCAAAGAGAGTTCGAATAGTAAAATCGCATTATACTGTGATTTTACCATAATATGCCATTAAAAGTTATCCACATCTTACCAAAATCACAACATATTGTGAATTTGGTCGCAAAATGCTTAATTTTTAAAGCCAAGTCATCAAAATGAACGGGTTTATTTTGTTCTTCTCTCGCCTTGTACTATCTTTGCACCATAATTAGGAAAGAATGAAAGAATTCGTAATATCTGAAGCCCAAACCGAAACGGCCGTATTGGTGGCCATCATCACTCCGCAACAGAATGAGCGGAAGACCAATGAGTATCTGGACGAACTGGAGTTTCTGGCCGAAACGGCCGGTGCCAAGACGGTGAAACGATTCACCCAACGACTGGACGGTGCCAGCTCGGTGACCTACATCGGAAAGGGTAAACTACAGGAAATAAAGGAATACATCCAACGCGAAGCGGAGGAAGAGCGTGAGGTGGGCATGGTCATCTTCGACGATGAACTGTCGGCCAAGCAGATGCGCAACATCGAGAAGGAGTTGCAGATAAAAATCCTCGACCGCACGTCGCTCATCCTTGACATCTTTGCGATGCGGGCACAGACGGCTCACGCCAAGACCCAGGTGGAGCTGGCGCAAAACCGCTACATGCTTCCCCGCTTGCAACGCTTGTGGACACACCTTGAACGACAAGGTGGCGGCTCGGGTAGTGGCAAAGGCGGCTCGGTGGGTTTGAGAGGACCGGGTGAGACGCAGCTGGAGATGGACCGCCGTATCATCCTCAACCGCATGGCCCTGCTGAAGCAACAATTAGCGGAGATTGACAAGCAGAAGACGACGCAACGCAAGAATCGCGGACGCCTTATCCGCGTGGCGCTGGTGGGATATACCAACGTGGGAAAATCGACACTGATGAACCTGCTGGCCAAGAGCGAGGTGTTTGCCGAAAACAAACTCTTTGCCACACTGGACACCACGGTGCGCAAGGTGATTATCGAAAACCTGCCCTTCCTGTTGAGCGACACGGTGGGATTCATCCGCAAGTTGCCGACGGAGTTGGTGGAGTCGTTCAAGAGCACACTGGACGAGGTGCGCGAGGCCGACCTGTTGTTGCACGTGGTGGACATTTCGCATCCCGACTTCGAGGAGCAGATACAGGTGGTGGAGCGCACGTTGGGCGACCTGGGATGCAGCGACAAGCCGAGCATGATCATCTTCAACAAGATTGACGCCTACACCTACGTGGAGAAGGATGAGGACGACCTGACACCGCGCACCAAGGAAAACATCACCCTGCCCGAACTGATGAAGACCTGGATGGCCAAGATGAATGGCGACTGCATCTTCATCTCGGCACGTGAGAAGACGAACTTGGAGGAACTGAAAACCGTTATATATAATAAGGTAAGGGAACTGCACGTACAGAAGTACCCCTACAACGACTTCCTTTACCAGACATACGATACAGAGGAACAATGAAAAGACAACTGACCACCGAAGAAATCAAGTGCCTCGAGCAACAAGGATGCTCGGCCGAGAAGTGGGAAAACATACTTGTCCACCCGAAGTTCGATGCCAATAACTTGCGCCATACCCATTTCGAAGGTGACGTAGAGATAGGCGAGGGGGTGAGCATAAGTCATGTAGGCGTGATAAAGAATATTCTCATTGAAGACAATGTGGAAATCTGTCGCGTCAACGAAATCACCTGCGACAAGTGGATTGATACTGAACTTGCCCGAGACGGCATCACCGTAGGCAACGAGGCGGGTGAACCGAACATCCATTTCACCCTCTCCCCTAATGAGAAGTTGGATTGGTTGAATGCACACTATCCGCAATATCCAAACGTCGATGAATATCTTTTAGAAGATGACGAGGATAACGACATCGAAACCATTCCTGTCACTTGCATAGAATTTGGAGCACACATCAGGAATTGCGGGACTTTACGCAACGTAGATGTCGGATGTGATGTTCATATAGAAGGTGCCGCACATCTGGAAGACGGATTCATACAGCAGAATGCCTACATAGGCACACAAGTGATTGCCCATAAGTTCATTGTCGGCCCCCGTACCAAAGTGACCGACGGAGCGAAGCTCTACCATGTCATCACCACGAACGATTGCAAGATAGGCAAGGGATTCATGGCCGAGAACTGCTACTTCAGCCACCACTGCGAGATGTTTTGTGGCGAGGCGTGCGCCGTGTTTGCCGGCCCCCACACGGTGAGCCACCACAAATCGACACTGCTCATCGGTGGCGAATTCTCGTTCTACAACGCCGGCTCGAACACCAACCAGAGCAACCACGCCTACAAACTGGGGCCTGTACACCACGGTACATTGGCGCGTGGCTCGAAGACGGCCTCGGGAAGCCACATCCTGTGGCCGATGCAAGCGGCCCCCTTCACCATGGTGATGGGCAAGGTGAAGACACATCCCGACTTGTCGGCATTGCCCTTCTCATACGTTATTGCAGACGGGGAAAAAGTTTTTGTCGCACCCGGCATGAATTTAGGCACCGCCGGCACCTTCCGCGATGTGATGAAATGGAAGGAACGCGGAGAGTCCCCCTACACGGGAGAATACGACTTTCTGTCGCCCTTCGTCATGCAGAGCGTGTTCAAGGGCATCGGAGTGTTGGAAAACCTGCAGAAGCAATACGGCACCGAAGTGGAGGACTACCCCTACAACGGCACCTTTATCCGACGCAACGCATTGCAGAAGGGATTGGACAGATACCGACTGGCCGTCCGCCTGTATGCCAACAAGATAGAACCCACGAAAGAGGTATCCGACGAACCTCTGAACTGGCACTGGATAGACGTGGCCGGTTTGCCTATGGTTGAGGAACTGTTAACCCAAGGCTATGGGTACCTTAGCCCAGGGCTAAGGGACTCTCATCCTTGGGAAGAACTGAACCCCCTCTACACTACCCAATCGCAACAATGGGGAGCCGCCATGCTGGCACATCTGTATGGCGAAAGATTCACCAGCGGAGCGCTACAGAAAGAGGGAGAAAAAGCCATCGGAGAGTGGAAAGCCCTGCTGATAGCCGATGCCCGAAAGGAACTGGCTCTTGGCGACATGGACGAGGCGTTGGTGGAGAGTTTCATTCAAAAAGTAGAGAAGAACTGCAAAGATTCGCTCTAAAAGACTTCGTCGTATGAAGGTATTTCTGTAAATTTGCAGCCTGATGAAAGACAAGCTCACATACATAGTAGCCGGCATTCCACTGTACATTCTGTGCATGGTCTGTTTCTCGTGTTCCAAAGACGAGCACAAGATTGATGCCATGACTGCCTGGCTGATAGAGCTTGACGACAGCCTCTACTTCCTTCCGCAAAATATCAGAATATCCCACATCTTCGAAGAGTTTGACAGCCTCGAACGCATCTGTTCGCTCGAAAACAACCATTCGGGAGAGACCATGCTCCACCACATCCGAGCCGACCTGCACCTCATGTTGGGACACAACGCACTTGCTTTCAACGAAGCCCGCAAGCAGTTGGAGAAAGCCAATTGCGAATTTGATGAGGGTGTCTATTTCCTCACGCTTTCCAACATCGACATTGAACTGAACCTCTTCGGGAAAGCACGCGAACGCCTGCTGGATGCCATCGATCGTCTGCCAGACAACCGCATCCTGCAAACTCGCATGTACTTGCATCTGCTGGAATTGAATGTCATCCAAAAGAGTTTCAATCAGGCTATGCTCCGCATTGACAAGATTGAACGCCTGAATGCCCAAGAGGGGATTCACACCTTACCCATCAACATTCAGATACGCTACACCACATGGAAGGCATTGGCTCATCTCTATTTCGGCGACACCACCTATTGCCACCGGCTGATGACGGAATATGAGGCAAACAATTACCTGAAAGTCTCCTACGGCTACGAAGCCATCCGCCACCTGCTCCGACGCAACTATCATACGGCAGTCGGCGAACTGGACAAAGCCATGATTCATGCAGAAGCCTACATCCGGGAATGCAGGAATCTGAAGAACCGCCATTGGGAGCTGAATGCCTACACACGTGCTGCAAACATCTTGGAGGAGAGCGGACAAATAGAGGAAGCCCTATCCTACTACCAAAGAGCCATATTTCTGAAAGACTCGTTGAAACACATCAACATAAACCACGAAGAGGTGACATTGAAGGAAGAACAGCGTCTGGACGAATTGGAATACCAATTTTGGAAGAAACGTCATACCCTGTTGCGAAGCGGATTCTTCATCGGCATCGGAGCGGTAGTACTGATTGTACTGAGTATCATATATATGTACCGACAAAACCATAAGTTGCAGAATTCAACCGTCAAATTGAAAGATGCGCAAGAGAGAGCCAAAGAAAGCATTCAGGCCAAAAGTCTTTTCCTGTCTAACATGAGCCACGAGATTCGCACACCACTGAATGCCATTTCGGGATTCTCGGAAATCCTTATCTCACAACCCGACATGGACAAGGAACTGCGGGCAGAGTGTAACAATATCATCCGGGAAAATTCCATGCTGCTATTGAAGTTGCTGAACGATGTGCTCGACTTGTCAAACCTCGACATCGGGAAGATGAACTTCAGTTTTGACCACCACGACGTGGTGAGCATCGGCCATTCACTCATCAACATGTTGCAGAACATCAAACATTCGAGCAACGCCACCCTGCTGTTCAGTTGTGAGATGTCCGAACTGGTGCTATATACCGACGAGAACCGCTTGCGCCAGATGCTGATAAATCTGCTCATCAATGCAACCAAGTTTACCAAAGAAGGAAGCATCACGCTCTCCATATCAATGGACAGAGAACAGAAATATGCCCTGTTCTCCGTTACCGACACGGGCTGTGGCATCCCATTGGAAAAGCAGAAATCGGTATTCTCCCGCTTTGAAAAGCTGCACGAGAATATCAGTGGCACCGGACTCGGGCTTTCTATCTGCCAATCCATCATCCACCGGTTAGGTGGTGACATCTGGATAGACTCTTCCTACACCAAAGGAGCACGCTTCGTATTCTCGCACCCCATACCTAACACCCTGCAATCATGAAACGAATCTATCTCATACTTTGTCTGATAATCGGACTGTCGGGACCTCTTTTTGCCCAAAACCCGGTTGACAGCCTTGAACAGGCCAATGTCCACCTTTCCGCAAAGGAGCGGTTGGAAATCTACCGCGAACATCTGGCCTTGCAGGATGCCGAAGAGAACTCCTTTTATCACAGCCTCATCAACCAACTCAACAATTCGTTTCAGGCAAAAGCCATACAAACACGCCACACCAGGAGCTATGCACTGATATACAGCTTGCTGATTGTAGTGCTTCTCTTCCTCTGTGCATTCTTGATGTACAACGTGCAGCGAATCCTGCACCTCTATCGGACAGAGAAAGAGAACAGAGAGCAGACACGGAAACTGTTGATGAGCACCGAGGACATCAACACCACCAAAGCCCGCTTCCTACAGGAAATCAGCTACAAGATACGTACCCCGTTAAACAGTGTAATGGGACTGTCGGAAATCTTGGCCAACAATCCCGAACTGATTGAAGCAGAAGACGTAAAGAGCATCTCTGAAGCGATACAGGCCAACTCGCAAGAGTTGCAACAGTTGGTAAATGCAGTGCTCGACCTCTCCCGACTGGAATCGGGAATGACGAAATACAGCCTGTCGGATTACAGTTTGACACAGATTTGCCAAGATGCCATCAGCATTGTCCGTCTGCACGACGACACAGGTTCCGTCCGGATAGACTTCAACCATGCCTTAAAAGAGACGAAGGACACCATCCATACTGATGTGACACGCCTGACACAAATCTTGTCCGAAATGCTGCACACTCCCTTGTACAAGATGGAACAAGGCCGGGGAAAGCACGTCAGCATAAGCCTGTCGGAATGTAAAGAAAACAGCCATTTCTTGCACGTTGAAATCAAGAACTCACCCATGACAAGGAATGCCGATGAGGATTCTTTGAACTCCATCCGTCAGAAGATAGCCCAACTGTTCATTGAACATTTCGGAGGCACATTCAGCATCCAATCCGAGGATATTACGTTCACATATCCGTTAAAATAATCAATAAATGCTATTTTCTTGACAGAAATGCCTGCTATTAGCGTGAAAATCGCTATTTTTGCCGTCTGAATAACTTAATAGCATAAGACATGTCTGAAACAAAAAGAATCAAGACCGCACTTGTATCGGTTTATCACAAAGAAGGTTTGGATGAAATTATTACCAAACTGCATGAAGAAGGAGTAGAGTTCCTCTCGACGGGAGGCACTCGTCAGTTCATCGAATCATTGGGCTGTCCCTGCAAAGCAGTGGAAGACCTGACCTCATACCCCTCAATCTTGGGCGGACGTGTAAAAACCCTGCATCCGAAGGTGTTTGGCGGAATCCTCTGCCGTCGCCATTTAGAGGAGGATCTCCAGCAAATCGAACAATATGAAATCCCCGAAATAGACCTCGTCATCGTTGACCTCTATCCGTTTGAGGCTACCGTAGCATCGGGTGCCGAGGAAGCTGCCGTCATCGAGAAGATTGACATAGGCGGCATCTCACTCATCCGTGCCGGAGCCAAGAACTTCAAGGATGTAGTCATCGTTGCCAGCAAGGCCCAATATCAGCCGTTGGCCGACATCTTGAACGACCACGGCGCAGAGACAACACTTGAAGAACGCCGTTGGTTCGCCAAGGAGGCTTTCACCGTTTCTTCTCACTACGACTCAGCCATCTTCAACTACTTCGATGGCGACAACGGTTCGGCTTTCCGTGCTGCCGTTGAGTGTCCCAAATCACTCCGCTACGGCGAGAACCCCCATCAGCAGGGTGCTTTCTTCGGCGACTTCGAAGCCATGTTCGACCAGATTCATGGCAAGGAAATCTCTTATAACAACCTGCTCGACATCAATGCAGCCGTTGACCTGATTGACGAATTTGACGAAGTGACCTTCGCCATCCTGAAGCACAACAACGCTTGCGGCCTCGCTTCACGTCCCACCTTGGTTGACGCATGGAAGGATGCCCTCGCCGGCGACCCCGTGTCAGCTTTCGGCGGTGTGTTGATTACCAACGCTGTCATCGACAAGGAGACGGCCGAAGAGGTGAACAAGATTTTCTTCGAAATCATCATTGCTCCCGACTACGACGTGGATGCGTTGGAAATCCTCGGACAGAAGAAGAACCGCATCATCCTTGTCCGCAAGGAGGGTGTGCAATTGCCCAAGAAGCAATACCGCTCGGTGCTGAACGGTGTGCTCGTACAAGACCGCGACCTGAAGACCGAAACGCCCGAGGACCTGAAGCAGGTTACCGATAAGGCCGCCACTGCCCAGGAAGTGGAGGACATGCTCTTTGCCAACAAGATTGTGAAGAACAGCAAGAGCAACGCCATCGTATTGGCCAAGAACAAGCAGCTTTGCGCCAGCGGTGTGGGTCAGACTTCACGCGTGGATGCATTGAAGCACGCCATCGAAAAGGCCAAAGGCTTCGGCTTTGACCTCCAGGGTGCCGTCATGGCCAGCGACGCCTTCTTCCCCTTCCCCGACTGCGTGGAGATTGCCGGCAACGAAGGCATCACCGCCGTTATCCAACCGGGTGGCTCGGTGAAGGACGAACTCTCGTTCCAATACTGCAACGAGCACGGCATCGCCATGGTTACAACAGGATTCCGCCACTTTAAGCACTAAAAAAAACGAAGGACTAAGAGTGAAAAGTGAAGAATCAAAGAGTCAATACATTAAGATTCTTCAATCTTCATTCTTCATTCTTCAATCTTCACTAAATAACAAACAAAGACATGGGATTATTCTCTTTCACACAAGAAATAGCGATGGACCTTGGCACAGCCAACACCATCATCATCAGCAACGGAAAGATTGTTGTTGACGAACCGTCCGTCGTAGCCCTTGACCGCCATACCGACAAGATGATTGCCGTGGGCGGAAAGGCTAAGATGATGTACGAAAAGGCTCACGACAACATCAAGACCATCCGTCCCTTGCGCGACGGTGTGATTGCCGACTTCTACGCCTGCGAACAGATGATGCGCGGCCTCATCAAGATGGTGAACACCGGACGCCGCCTCTTCTCTCCCTCGTTGCGCATGGTCATCGGCGTGCCTTCGGGCAGTACCGAAGTGGAACTTCGTGCCGTGCGCGACAGTGCCGAACATGCCGGCGGACGCGACGTGTACCTGCTGTTCGAGCCGATGGCTGCTGCCATCGGTGTGGGCATCGACGTGGAGGCACCGGAGGGTAACATGATTGTGGACATAGGCGGTGGTTCTACCGAAATCGCCGTCATCTCGCTCGGTGGTATTGTATCGAACAACTCCATCCGCACGGCGGGTGACGACCTCACGTCCGACATCCAGGCGTACATGAGCCGCCAACACAATGTGAGGGTCAGCGAGCGTATGGCCGAACGTATTAAGATTCACGTGGGCTCTGCCCTCCCCGATTTGGGCGACGATGCTCCTGAAGACTACGTTGTATATGGTCCGAACCGTGTGACCGCCCTCCCGATGGAGGTTCCCGTCTGCTATCAGGAAATCGCCCACTGCCTGGACAAGACCATTGCCAAGATTGAGACGGCTGTGCTGAGTGCACTCGAAAACACGCCGCCCGAACTCTATGCCGACATCGTGAAGAACGGCATCTGGCTGGCTGGTGGCGGCGCCCTGCTCCGCGGACTGGACAAGCGACTGACGGACAAAATCAACATCCAGTTCCACATCGCCGAAGACCCCTTGCACAGCGTGGCACGCGGTACGGGCATCGCACTGAAGAATGTGGATAACTTTGGCTTCCTGATGAGATAAGTCCGACAACGATAGACAGTGTCAGATTTAGGCACGAATTACACGGATTGACACGGATTCATCCCTGTCTTATCCGCGTAATCCGTGCCTAAAAAAAATAAAGAGGGGGCTTTTGACCGTCCCCCCCGATACAATGGTATTATGCGCAATCTGCTGAATTTTCTTTTCAACTACGGATATTGGTTGCTCTTCCTTTTGTTGGAGGTGGCCAGTCTCATGCTGCTGTTCCGCTTCAACAGCTATCAGGGCAGCGTGGGCTTCACCTCGGCCAGCCGGATAGCAGGCCACATCTATGCCGTTTCAGCAGAGGTTTCCTCTTTCTTCAAACTGCGCTCCGTCAACGAGGGGCTGACTCTTCACAACGTCCACCTGCAGGCCGAGAACAAAGCCCTTCGCGAAGCCCTGCAAGAGAAACTGCCGGACAACCAAGAGGCAGTCGTCGCCCACGCGCTGCAAGCGGCGGGATACAGTATCACTCCTGCCCACATCATCAACAACTCGCTGCACCTGCCCGACAACTACCTGACGTTGGATAAAGGCACGGCCGACGGCATTGCACCGGAAATGGGCGTGGTCACCGGCAACGGCATCGCGGGCATCGTCTATATGGTTTCGGAACACTACGCTCTGGCCATCTCACTGCTCAACAGCAAGTCCAGCATCAGCTGCAAGTTCAAGCACAACGACTACTTCGGTTACTTGAAATGGAAAGGAGGCGACCCGCGACACGCCCTGTTGGAGGACGTTCCGCGACACGCCCTGTTCCAAAAGGGTGATACGGTGGTCACCAGCGGCTACTCCGCCGTCTTCCCCCAGGGGCTGATGGTGGGCACCGTAGATAGCATTGCCGACAGCAACGACGGTCTCTCCTACCTGCTGCGTGTCCGCTTGGCCACCGACTTTGCCTGCTTGGACAACGCCCTGATTATCGCAAACAAAGGCCGAGAGGAACAACACGCCTTAGAGGCCAAAGCCATAAAGGAATAGCCATAAGAGCCGATAGGAACTATAGATACTATAGGAACTATAAAAACTATAAAAAACAAAAGGAACAAACATGCTCATCACATTCCTCAAACGTTTCGGTTGGTTCTGGGTGCTTGTCTTCGTACAGGCGCTCATCCTCAACAATGTACACTTCTTTGGCTACGCCACTCCCTTCCTCTACATCTATCTGCTACTGAAGTTCGACGCCAACATGTCACGCTACAGTCTGTTGCTGTGGGGTTTCGCCCTCGGACTAGCCGTCGATGTCTTTTCCAACACACCGGGAGTGAATGCAGCCTCGACCACCCTGCTGGCCTTTGCCCGCCCCACCCTGCTCACCCTCTTCGCTCCGCGCGACAGTGCCGACGACTTTTCACCCGGCATACCCAGCATGGGCACCGGCCCTTTCGTCCGCTACGTCTCGGTTGCCACCATCATTCATCAGACGGCCCTCGTCCTGCTGCTTACTTTCTCTTTCGCCTATCCCCTTGTGATGCTGCTCAAGGTTGTGTCCGGCTCCTTGCTGACCATCCTCTGCATCTGGGCCATCGAGGCCGCCAAGAAATAACCCTGCCACCGACATGAAGAAGAATCCGTTCGAAACGCGCAAATATGTCATCGGCAGTGTGGTTGTGGGCATCGTGCTCATCTACATCCTGCGCCTCTTCTCGTTGCAGATTGTCAGCGACAAATACAAGCAGTATGCCGACAGCAACGCCTTCCTGAAAAAGACCCAATATCCCTCGCGCGGCATCATCTACGACCGCCACGACAGCCTGCTCGTGTACAACCAGCCGGCCTACGATGTGACGTTCATCCCCCGAGAGATAGAGAAAAACCTCGACACGCTTGACCTCTGCAACGCCCTGGGCATCACGCGCGAATACTTCGAGAAGCGGATGAAGGACCTCCGCAACCTCAACCCCGGCTACTCGCGCTACACCCATCAGACCCTGCTCACCCAACTGTCGGGCGAAGAGTTCTCCGTCTTCCAGGAAAAGCTCTTCCGCTTCCCCGGTTTCTATGTGCAACGCCGCAGCATCCGGCAATATACGTGCAACGTGGGTGCCCACGTGTTGGGCGACATTGCCGAGGTGTCAAAGAAAGACATAGAGAATGACGACTATTACAAACGGGGCGACTACATCGGCAAACAGGGCATCGAACGTTCTTATGAGAAGCAGTTGCGCGGCGAAAAGGGAGTGGAAATCCTGCTCCGCGACGTACACGGCCGCATACAGGGGAAATATATGGACGGGGTCATGGACGTGCGCTCCACCCCCGGCAAGAACCTGCGGCTGGGACTCGACATCCGTCTGCAAGCCTTG
>CAZDAN010000052.1:8737-11151 GCA_964503565.1 uncultured Bacteroides sp. | reverse complement strand
CGGAAATATCTGTAATCAGAAGTTGATTGTGAGGTAAGCTGGTTGCAGTCCAATTCGCCCGTATTTTCAGGCGCGGATTGCACGGATTAACACGGATAGATTATATTTATTAAGTAAAAAACCGTGTTAATCCGTGCAATCCGTGCCTGATTTTTTATTGTGTGACCCTCGCCACCTTACTTAATATATTTTTCGCACAAGCATACCCCTCGTTATAGAGGTCGGTCAGTTTCTGCACGTTCTTTTCCATGCGGTCTACCACGATGGGGTTCTCGGGACGGATGACGATGATGCGTCCCTCGTCCTCCATGCGTTCGACCATCTCGAGTTGGCGGTTGTAGGCAATGCTGCGTTGCTTCAGTGCCTCGCGCAGGTAGGGATATTTGTGATAGATGAAAGCCGGAAGTTTGAATACCTTTTCTTTCTTGCGATAGCCCCGGTTACGGGTCAGCACCACGATGCAACGTTCGTAGCCTTGGCTGAAGGCCCGTTCGATGGGGATGCTGTCGACAATGCCTCCGTCGAGCATAGGACGATCGTCTACCTGGCAGATGGGACACACGTAGGGCAGGCTGGCCGAGGCCTTCACGATGTCGATGAGACGACGTCTGTCGGTGTGCTCTTCCATGTAGCAGGCTTGGCCCGTCAGACAATCGGTCGTCACCATTTCGAACCGCATGGGGCGGGCGAAGTAGGCATCGTAGTCGAAGGGGAGAATCTCTTCGGTGAAGCGGTTGTAGAGCATGTCCATGTCGATGATGCTGCCTGTGCGAATCAGGTGGTTGATGCCGATGTATTTGTACTTGTCCAACAGTTCGATGTTGCTGAACCGGGCACGTCCGCGTTGGTGCGAAACGTACGACACACCGTTGCATGCCCCGGCGCTCACGCCGATGCCGTAGGGCACTTCAATGTTGTGATCCATCATGTAGTCGAGCACACCGCTCGTGAAAGTGCCGCGCATGCCGCCGCCTTCCAGTACCAGTCCGATATTTTCCAGTTTCATAGTGCAAAATTACCTCTTTTTACCTTAATAGATACAAAAAGTTCATAGTTTTCAATTATTTTACGTATTTTTGCATGGAAATACGCAATTGCGTACGATTTAATAACTTTTTAATCTGAAAACACGTGTTTGTATCAAATGTTTATAAGGAACGCCGCGAAGCGTTGCGCCGCCAGATTGGTGGTGGTCTTATCCTGTTGTTGGGCAATGGAGAAACTTCGTCCAACTACCCCGACAATACGTATCATTTCCGTCAGGACAGTTCGTTCCTCTATTTCTTTGGCATCAACCATCCGGGATTTGCCGGCGTGATTGATGTGGAGGGGGGGGGAGAGACCCTCTTTGCCAACGACTTCACCATGGACGACATCATCTGGATGGGACCCCAACCCGGTGTGGCACAGCAGGCCGCTGAAGTAGGAGTGGAGAAGAGTGCCCCGTTAGCACAGTTGAAGCCGGTGGTGGAGAATGCGTTGCGTCAAGGTCGTAAGGTACATTTCCTGCCCCCTTACCGGAATGCCAACAAACTTTGGTTGGAGGAACTGACGGGCATTCGTGTCGCTCAGTTGGTGGCTAATGTATCTGTAGAGTTAATCAAGGCTATAGTGAATCTGCGCTCGATAAAAAGTGAATTGGAGATTGCTGAAATAGAACGTGCTTGTGACATCGGGTACGAGATGCACACCACGGCCATGCGCCTGTGTAAACCCAGTGTGAAGGAGCAACTGATTGCCGGCACCATCGAAGGCATTGCCTTGGCTCATGGGGCCGGTGTGTCGTTTCCCACGATTCTCTCCATGAATGGCGAGACGCTTCACAACCACTATCATGGCAACATCCTTCAGGGGGGGCGTCTGATGTTGACCGATGCCGGAGCGGAGACGAACATGAACTACTGTTCGGACTTCACCCGCACCATGCCTGTGGGCGGACGCTTCACACAACGCCAGAAGGAGGTTTACAACATTGTGGTGGCTGCTCATGATTGCGCCATCGACCATGCCCGTCCGGGTAATACCTGGAAAGAGGTGCATCTGGAAGTGTGCCGCACGTTGGCGCGTGGATTGAAGGAACTGGGCTTGATGCGTGGCGATGTGGACGAGGCCGTTGCTGCCGGAGCACATGCCCTGTTTATGCCTCACGGATTGGGGCACATGATGGGACTGGATGTACATGATATGGAAGATCTTGGACAAATCTATGTGGGCTATGACGATGAAATCCGACCATCTACTCAGTTTGGTCTTGCTTCCCTGCGCATGGGACGTCGTTTGCAGGAGGGATTTGTCATCACCGATGAGCCGGGCATCTATTTCATCCCTGCCCTTATCGACCAATGGCGTGCGGAGGGAATGCATACCGACTTCCTTTGCTACGACGCCATCGAGAAGTACAAGGACTTTGGCGG
>CAZDAN010000052.1:1956-8637 GCA_964503565.1 uncultured Bacteroides sp. | reverse complement strand
AGTTAAAAGTTAAGAATTAAACATATAGAGATGAAAAGACAATTGACATTGGCCGCTCTTGCCCTGGTGGGTATGGGAGCTATGGCACAGGAAGTTGCCAAGGCCGACACGGCAGGATTTGTGTTTACTCACACAAAAGAGATTCCTATTACCAGTATCAAGAACCAGAACCGTGCAGGAACTTGCTGGTGTTATTCTACGCTGAGTTTCATTGAAGCCGAGTTGCTCCGCATGGGCAAGGGTGAATATGACTTCTCGGAGATGTATATCGTTTACAATACCTATATGGATCGTGCTGACAAGGCTATCCGTACTCATGGTGATGCATCGTTCTCGCAAGGCGGTTCGTTCTACGATGTGTTGTATGGTATGAAGACCTTTGGCCTCGTGCCTGAAGCTGAGATGCGTCCCGGTGTGATGTATGGCGATACGCTTTCTAATCACAACGAATTGTCTGCCGTTACCGATCCTTATGTGGCTGCTATCGCCAAGGGAAATCATAGGAAACTGCAAATGTCGCCTGATGGAACTCCTCTGTGGCGCAAGGGGTTGGAGGGTATCTATGATGCTTACTTGGGCAAGCGTCCTGAGAAGTTCACTTACAATGGCAAAGAGTACACTCCGAAGAGTTTTTATGAGTCGTTGGGGTTGAATGCCGATGATTATGTGTCGCTCACTTCGTACACCCATCATCCGTTCTATGAGAAGTTCGTGTTGGAAATTCAGGATAACTGGCGCTGGGCGCAATCCTACAACTTGCCTATTGATGAGCTGATGCAGGTGTTTGACAATGCCATCGACAACGGTTACACCATCGCATGGGGTAGTGACGTGAGCGAAGAGGGTTTTACCCGCAACGGGTTGGCTGTGATGCCCGACATTGAAAAAAGTCAAGAACTGGGAGGTTCGGATATGGCTCGTTGGCTGAAGATGACAGCAGCCGAGAAGGCCGAGGCCATCAATCGTCCCATGCCGCAGAAGTGGTGTACACAAGAAGAACGCCAATTGGCATACGACAACTGGGAAACTACCGATGATCACGGTATGCTCATCTATGGTAAGGCAAAGGATCAGCAGGATACAGAATACTACTTGGTGAAAAACTCATGGGGTAAGGCCGGCAAGTACGAAGGTATCTGGTATGCTTCTAAAGCGTTTGTCCGTTACAAGACGATGAATATCGTTGTGCACAAGGATGCATTGCCCAAGGATATCAAAAAGAAACTTGGTTTGAAGTAATGCTTTAAGGAGATTAAGGATTTTCGAAAGGGATGTACCAATTTAGGGTACATCCCTTTTTTTCTTTTAAAAAGTCTAAATATAATGGGTAAACTATGTGGTTTTTCCATGTTTTTTTGTACCTTTACCCATTCAAATGTGTTCCGATGTGACACTGCTACTATATAACAGCTTGTGCTGTACCCTTTTAGCCGGGCTTTTGGGGCTTGGCACCGCGATAAGAAAAAGAAATAAAAACATATATAAATGAATAACAAATGGATTTACCAATCACCCACCAATGGAGATGTTGAGGCTGCAAAGGGATTGTCCAAGCAATTAGGGATAAGTCCGGTGCTATGTCGTCTGCTCAGGGAACGTGGCATCCAAACGGCCGAAGAAGCCAAACGCTTTTTTCGTCCACATTTGAGTGAACTGCACGACCCCTTCCTGATGAAGGACATGGACAAGGCTGTGGCCCGATTGAACGAAGCCATGGGGCGCAAGGAGCGTATTCTGGTGTGGGGCGACTATGATGTGGATGGTACGACGGCCGTAGCGCTGGTGTACAAATTCCTGCAACAGTTCTATTCCAACATGGACTACTACATCCCCGACCGTTATAACGAGGGGTATGGGGTGACCTACAAGGGAGTGAATTATGCCGTGGAGACGGGTGTAAAACTTGTGATTGTACTTGATTGTGGCATCAAGGCCATCGATGAGATTGCGTATGCCAAGGAAAAGGGAATCGATTTCATTATTTGCGACCATCATGTGCCTGATGATGAATTGCCTCCTGCTGTGGCCATCTTGAATGCCAAGCGGGCCGATGCCACTTATCCCTATCCTCATTTGTCGGGATGTGGCGTGGGCTTCAAGTTCATGCAAGCCTTTGCTAAGGACAATGGTATAGAGTTCTGTCAATTGACTCCGCTGTTGGATTTGGTGGCCGTCAGTGTGGCCAGCGATATTGTGCCCATTATGGGCGAGAACCGTGTACTCACTTATCATGGTTTGCGTCAGATAAACTCCAATCCCAGTGTGGGATTGCGAGCCATCATCGAGGTGTGCGGCCTGAGCGATAAGGAGATAACCATGGGGGACATCATCTTCAAGATTGGCCCACGCATCAATGCCAGTGGACGCATACAGAATGGTAAGGAGGCGGTTGATTTGTTGACTGAACGCGATTTCAAATCGGCCATCGAGAAGAGTAATCAGATAAACCAGTACAATGAAACCCGAAAGGACTTGGACAAGGCCATGACCGAAGAGGCCAACAAGATTGTTGAAGGGCTGGAGGGGTTGAGCGACCGACGCAGCATCGTCATCTTCAACGAGCAGTGGCACAAGGGAGTGATAGGCATTGTGGCCAGCCGGTTGACGGAGATTTACTACCGTCCGGCTGTAGTGCTGACACGCACCGATGACATGGCTACCGGTTCGGCACGCTCCGTTTCGGGATTTGATGTGTACAAGGCTATTGAAAATTGTCGCGACCTGTTGGAGAACTTTGGCGGACACACTTATGCGGCCGGTCTCTCTATGAAAATTGAGCATGTGGAGGAATTTACTCGTCGTTTTGAAGAGTATGTCACCGAACACATTCTGCCCGAACAGACCAAAGCTACTATCAATATTGATGCTGAATTGGACTTCAAGGAGATTTCAACCAAATTCTTCAACGATTTGAAGCGCTTCAATCCTTTCGGACCAGATAACCACAAACCGATTTTCTGTACTCATCAGGTATACGACTACGGAACCAGTAAAGTGGTGGGACGTGACCAGGAGCATATCAAACTGGAGTTGGTGGATAATAAGAGCAACAACGTGATGAATGGCATTGCTTTCGGACAAAGTTCGCAAGCCCGCTATATCAAGACGAAGCGTGCCTTCGACATCTGTTATACCATTGAAGAAAATACGCATAAGCACGGCGAAGTGCAGTTGCTCATAGAAGATATAAGGCCTTTTGAAGAAGGTAAATGAGTCGATTCCACGACATATTGCAGCAATACTGGGGATATACCTCCTTTAGGGGTATTCAACAGGAAATTATAGAAAGCATTGGAAGCGGACGTGATACGCTTGGCCTGATGCCTACGGGTGGGGGCAAGAGTATCACCTTCCAAGTGCCGGCTTTGGCGCAAGAGGGGCTTTGTCTGGTCATTACCCCCTTGATAGCCCTTATGAAAGATCAGGTAAATAATTTGCGTTCGCGCGGCATCAAAGCGACCGCTATTTATACGGGCTTGACGCGCGACGAAATCATTGTAGCGTTAGAGAATTGTATTTATGGTGATTATAAATTTCTCTACGTGTCGCCCGAACGACTTTCTTCTGACCTTTTTCTGACCAAATTGAAGCGAATCCCTGTGACATTGATTACGGTGGACGAAAGTCATTGCATTTCGCAATGGGGATATGATTTCCGTCCGGCATATTTGCGGATAGCTGAGATTCGGAAACAGCTTCCCAACGTTCCGGTGCTTGCCTTGACGGCCACAGCTATTCCTCAAGTGGTGAAAGACATTCAAGTGCGTTTGGGATTCAAGCAGGAGAATGTGTTCCGCATGAGTTTCGAACGCGAGAATCTGGCCTATGTTGTGCGTCAGACGGACAGTAAGGTGAATGAACTGCACCACATCCTGCAACGTATTCCTGGCAGTGCAATTGTCTATACCCGTAGTCGGAATCGTACTCGTGAGGTGGCTGATTTCCTCAAAGAGCAGGGGATAACTGCCGAGTTTTACCATGCCGGATTGCCTAATGTGGATAAGGATATCCGCCAACGGAAATGGCAGGCAAACGAATCGCGTGTGATGGTGGCTACCAATGCCTTTGGTATGGGTATTGACAAGCCCGATGTACGCCTGGTCGTACATGTGGATTTGCCTGATTCGCCGGAAGCCTATTTCCAAGAGGCTGGCCGGGCCGGACGCGATGGAAATTTTGCTTATGCCGTGTTGCTGGTCAGTTCGCGTGATGTGCAGACATTGAAGCAACGCATACCTAATACATATCCCGACAAGGAATTCATTGGCGAGGTTTATGAGCATCTCAGCTATTATTACCAATTGGCTATGGGGGCTGGCGAAGGGATTACTTATGAGTTTGACCTGGATAAGTTTTGTCGCAACTTTCACCATTTTCCTGTGCCGGTAGATAGTGCTTTGCGCATTCTCACTCAAGCCGGTTATATTGAGTATGTGGACGAGCAGGAAAATGCTTCGCGTCTGATGTTTGTCGTGCGTAGAGAAGAACTCTACACCATGCGTGACGATGCCGACACCGAGAATCTCCTTCGGGTATTGCTGCGTTCCTATACGGGGCTGTTTACTGACTATGTTTACATCGATGAACACCTGTTGGCGCATCATTCGGGATTGGACTATCATCGCGTGTATGAAATCCTGAAGTCGTTGAACTTCAATCGCATTGTTCGCTACATTCCCCACAAGAAGATACCGCTTATCCGATATACCCGTCGCCGCGAGGAGAAGGAACGCTTGGTTATTCCTCCTGCCGTGTATGAAGAGCGTAAGCAGGCTTACGAAAAGCGCATTGAAGCTATGATTTCCTACGCCACTTCGGTGAACAAATGCCGTAGCCGTATGCTCCTTTATTATTTTGGAGAGAAAAACGAACATGATTGCGGTCAGTGCGATGTCTGTCTCAGTAACCATCCTTCGGGGCTGAAGCGTATAGTTTTTCATGAGGTATCAGTTCTGTTGGCCCGTTTGTTGGAGGAGGGTGGGGAGGTGTCTTTGCACCATTTCCTGGAGAAGGCCGAAACATTCTGCCACCGCGATAAAGCCGTACATGTGCTTCGCTACCTGCAGGCTGAAGAGCAGATAGAGATGAACGGTGAATTGATTCGGTGTGTAAAGGTCGGCGGACTGAAACTTGAATAAAAATAAATGTTTGATTATGAGTTGGATTATACTGATTATAGCTGGTCTTTGTGAAGTCGGTTTCACGTTTTGTTTAGGAAAAGCCAAATCTGCCATAGGATTGCCTTATTGGGAATGGATGGCTGGTTTTCTGCTATTTACCGTAGCCAGTATGTGGTTGTTGGCAAAGGCAACCCAAACTCTGCCCATAGGAACGGCTTATCCCGTATGGACAGGTATTGGTGCGGTTGGTACGGTGTTGGTAGGTATTCTTTTCTTTCACGAACCGGTGACTTTTGGACGTCTGTTTTTTATCACCACGCTGATTGCCTCCATTGTCGGGCTGAAAATGTTGTAAAGAAAAGTGTAATCCTATAACCAAATAAAAATAAAGAACCTGAAACCTGAAACCTGGAACCTGGAACTTGGAACTTGGAACCTGGAACTTGGAACCTGGAACTTGAAATATAGAACCTGAAACCTGAAACTTGAAACATTTAACTCCGTTCCCAAACCGTGTTTGTTGGTTTACGAACGGAGTTAAATGTTTGGAAGAATGCTATTCATTTCAAATATTTGCAGTATCTTTGCTTCGTGATTTTTTCTATTAGGAAAAATGTAGAGACAGAATTGTATGAGCAATAAGAAAATAAAGAGAAATTGGCGTGTGCCGAAAGGACAGGAATTGACTGAACTGGACAAGCGTGTGCTCTATTTTCAGAACAAAGGATGCCTGGTGCCGAAACGCAGTCTGATAAAAACACCTGAACAGATAGAGGGAATCCGCCGCAGCGGTGTGGTGAATACGGGGGTATTGGACTTGATAGCCAGCGAGATACGTGCGGGGATGAGTACAGCCGAGATTGATCGTATGGTGTATGACTATACCATCGGGCATGGAGCCATACCGGCGCCGTTGAACTATGAGGGTTTCCCAAAAAGTGTGTGCACCAGCATTAACGAAGTGGTGTGCCACGGTATTCCTTCGGACGATGAGATATTGGAGGAGGGCGACATTGTGAATGTGGATGTCTCTACCATCCTTGACGGATACTATAGCGATGCCTCGCGTATGTTTGTCATTGGTCAGACTTCGCCCGAGAAGCAAAAATTGGTGGATGTGGCTCGTGAATGTCTGGAGATTGGAATGCAGGCGGCTCGTCCCTTCGGTTTTGTGGGCGACATTGGTAACGCTATTCAGCGTCATGCGCATAAGAATGGATTCTCGGTGGTTCGTGACCTTTGCGGACACGGCGTAGGATTGGACTTTCACGAAGACCCGGAGGTGGAGCATTTCGGCCGGAAGGGGACTGGGATGTTGCTTGTTCCCGGCATGGTGTTTACCATCGAACCGATGATTAACATGGGTACTTATGAAGTCTTTGTGGACGAAGAGGATGGTTGGACTGTGGTCACGGAAGACGAACTTCCCTCTGCCCAATGGGAGCATACGTTCCTGATGACAGAGCAGGGATTGGAAATTTTGACGTATTAGGAACAAAACAGCCTCCATAACTGTTGGGTAAGTCAGCAGAAAGCAGTACTTTTGCAGCGCGAAAGGCGA
>CAZDAN010000052.1:0-1856 GCA_964503565.1 uncultured Bacteroides sp. | reverse complement strand
CATAAAAAAAGCATCGGGAAAATAGAGAATGAAAGATATAATAATATTAGGTATAGAATCTTCGTGTGACGACACCTCGGCGGCCGTCATCCGCAACGGTGTGTTGCTCTCCAATGTCGTGGCCAGTCAAGCGGTGCATGAAGCATACGGTGGAGTGGTTCCCGAATTGGCCAGTCGTGCTCATCAGCAGAATGTCGTGCCGGTGGTGCATGAAGCCTTGAAGAGGGCAGGAGTAAAGAAGGAAGAGCTGAGTGCTGTGGCCTTTACTCGTGGACCGGGATTGATGGGATCGTTGCTGGTAGGAGTGTCGTTTGCCAAAGGGTTTGCCCGTTCATTGGGATTACCAATGATTGACGTGAATCATCTGCAAGGTCATGTGTTGGCTCATTTCATCAAAGAACAGGATGAAGAGTCTGTCCAACCGATTTTTCCATTCCTTTGCCTGCTGGTGTCGGGAGGAAATTCACAGATAGTGTTGGTGAAAGCCTATAATCAGATGGAAATCATCGGTCAGACGATTGATGATGCTGCTGGTGAGGCCATAGACAAATGTTCGAAAGTGATGGGGTTGGGGTATCCCGGCGGACCTGTTATCGACAGGCTGGCACGCCAGGGAAATCCGCAAGCCTATACCTTTGCCAAGCCTCATATTGCCGGATATGACTATAGTTTCAGTGGATTGAAAACTTCGTTCCTCTATTCGCTTCGCGATTGGTTGAAGGATAATCCTGATTTTGTAGAACGTCATAAGGAAGATTTGGCAGCTTCGTTGGAAGCCACTATCGTGGATATATTGATGAATAAACTGCGTAAGGCTGCCAAGGATTTGAAGATAAAGGAGGTAGCCGTGGCTGGAGGTGTATCTGCCAACAATGGTTTGCGGGCAGCTTTTCACGACCATGCAAAGCGTTATGGCTGGAAAGTCTATATCCCCAAGTTTGGTTATACGACGGACAATGCGGCCATGATTGCCATTACGGGGTATTTCAAATATATCGATAAGGAGTTTTGCTCGATTGATTTGCCTGCTTATTCGCGGGTTGTTTTTAACTAAAACTTTAATGGAGAATAGATATGTTATTAGAAACTAAACTTATAAGCCGAGAGATTAGTGAGCTGATGTGGAAAGATGGCTTTACATTGGCTACCGCAGAAAGTTGTACGGCCGGCAATTTGGCCGCAGCTATCACTGCTATTCCTGGAAGTTCACATTATTATAAAGGTGGAGTGGTGGCATATGCCAACCAAGTGAAGGAAAACCTGCTTCGTGTGAATACTCAAACGATCGAACTGCATGGTGTGGTGAGTGAGGAGACGGTGTGTGAAATGGTGAAAGGAGCTATGGAAACACTGAATACCGACTATGCTATCGCCACTTCGGGAGTGGCCGGACCCGGTGGGGGGACTCCTGAGGTTCCTGTAGGCACAATTTGGATTGCCGTGGGAAACAGAAGTAAAATTGTCACGATGAAGTTGGATGGTAATGACGGGCGCGAACAAAATATAGCAAAAGCGACCTGTTCTGCCCTTCTTTTGATGCGAGATTTGCTCAAAGAAGAACAAAATCAAGAATAATTTGAGAATAAATTGCTAAAATACTTGGTAATTAGGAATAAAAGTTGTTACTTTGCACCCTGTTTGAGATAAATATGTTTGAAAACATAAAAAAGAAAGATAGAAATGTCGAAAATTTGTCAAATTACCGGAAAGAGAGCCATGGTTGGCAACAATGTTTCGCATTCAAAGAGAAGAACAAAGAGAGTCTTTGATGTGAACTTGTTTACGAAGAAGTTCTACTATGTAGAGCAGGATTGCTGGATTAGCCTGAAGATTTGTGCTGCTGGTCTGCGCGTGAT
>CAZDAN010000051.1:0-11190 GCA_964503565.1 uncultured Bacteroides sp. | reverse complement strand
TTTAACTGCAATTCTGGATGTTGACTTTGTTTGATTGAATAGAAGACTGTATATAAATCACTTTTCATCCGTAGATAGCGAAGATGATTCAGATTTTTCTTCTTGTTATATCCGACAGGTTATATTAATCTGTGTTATCTGCGTCATCTGCGTATGACCGTACATTAATAAGACAATAAAAAGGTTCTTTGATGAACGGAACGAATAAAGATTTAACTTTATGATTATTGAATTATTATGAAAAGAATTATTTATTTTATTGTTTTAGCAAGTTTGTTCGTTGCATGTGTTCGTTCTCACAGAGAGAAGAAAACAGGTAAAATGGAAGTTGTACCTGTCAATATGAATAGAACTTCAACAACAAATAACATTATAGATAAAATAGAAATGATTCCATTAGAAACAACAGACCAATCCTTAATTGATGGTGTTAGAAAAATTATGTATGCTGAAGAGGAAGGGTTGTTTTTAGTCGTTGACAAGCGAAATGTGATTTCTATATTTACAGATGCTGGAGAATTTTATGCAAACTCTGAAAGTTTGATGGGCGATGCTCCTCAGCAATATAATTCCATTGTGGACGTGTTATACTGTAAACGTAAAAAGTCGATAGAAATAATGACTATAAATGGAGAAATTAAATCATATGATTTGACATTGAAATTTAATGGTTACAAAAAAATCACAATCGAAGGATATATACCAAGTCAATTTATGGCGTTAGACAGTTCTGTTTATGTGACTTCTCCAACAATAAATCAAAATGAGAACTTGTTTTTTGTTGATACAAAGAGTCAAGATTTATGGGAGGCTTACTATGATAACTCAATAGCAAATATAACGATGGATGTGAATGCGTTTTACAATATTGGTGATAGATATTTTTTTGTACCCAAAGGTATTAACTATTATTTTTACGAAATAGATAAAAAAAAGAAGGATATTTATCCATTTATATATTTAGACTTTTTGGGGGATATTATAGATGTTGATAAATTACCAGGGGATGTAAACTTTGGGAAATATGATTCAGAAAAGCGGAATATGATAAACTATTTTAAGGAGATGAAAAAAAGAGATGATTATTTGGTCGAATCAGGCTATTATCTTCCCATAATAAAATTTTTCAATGAGAAATATGTTTATATACATGCTATTAAGAAAAGGAAGCCATACAATTACATTTATAATAGAACAACGAAAGAAACTTTTGTCCAACAAGGGAATGTACCTGTCTCAATGAGATTCTGTTTAGGAATAAATGACAATGTTTTATACACATATATAAATCCGTATGAAATAGAAACATATTACGATGCGGATCTGATTACAACAGAATCAAAAGAGCGAATTGCCAAGGTGCAAGAAGAAGACAATATTATCATCGTCAAATATCATCTGAAATAATTTTGCGATTATGAAGAAAGCTTTATACTTATTGGTTGTCGAATTAGCTTTTTCCTCCTGTCACTCCTCCCCATCCCCAACCGATGAGGTACAGGCCGGTTCTTTGGATTCGGCATCTGTGATTGCCACCCATCACAAGCAGGAACCGATAGAGACAACTGTCTTGCAGGGAAAGACTTTCTATCAGGAGTTGGCCGGCAATGGTAAGGTGACGGCCAGTCGTTCGGCCGAAATGCGGTTCAAGACGGTTGAGCGCATTGCCCACGTGTGGGTACGCAACGGACAACGGGTAGAGGCCGGACAGAAGTTGGCCGAGTTGGACAAGTTTCGTCTCGAACGGTCGTTGGCACAAGCCAAGGACAATTTGGAACAGAGCCGACTCAACCTACAGGATATTCTGATAGGTAGAGGTTTTTCGTTGGAGGAGATAGATGATAGTGGGGGGGCGGAGGTGGCTTCCGACTTCCACTTGGCCGCCATAAAAAGTGGTTACAACAAGGCACTGATAGCCTACGAGTTGGCAGCAAAAGAGCTGGAGCAATCCACCCTGACGGCCCCCTTCAGTGGCGTAGTGGCCAACCTGACAGCCAAGGCGGACAACCTGTCATCCACGGGCGAATCATTCTGCCTGGTCATCGACGATGCCCATCCCGAAGTGGCCTTCACGGTGTTGGAGAGCGAGTTGCCGATGGTGCGTCCCGGCTATCGGGTCAGTGTCATTCCTTTTGCTGAGCGCAATCCGCAAGCGCGGGTATGGGGCGAGGTGACCGAGGTAAACCCCTATGTGGAGAGCAACGGCATGGTGAAGGTGAAAGCGCGTGTATCCAACAACGGACAACTGATAGAGGGCATGAACGTGAAGGTGACGTTACGCCAACCGATGGGCGAAAGTCTGGTCATACCCAAGAGTGCCGTTGTGATGCGTTCGGGCAAGCCCGTTGTCTTCACCCTTACACGCGGTAAGGCACAGTGGAACTACGTGGAGATTTTGGCCGAGAACAGTGATTCATGTACCGTTGCCCCGCGCACCAAGGAGTACGAGGGCCTTTCTGCAGGCGACACGGTGATTGTGAAGGGTAATTTGAATTTGGCACACGATAGTGAACTATGATAAAATTTCTGTTACGCCGACCGATTGCGGTATTCATGGCCTTCACGGCCTTTTTCATTGTGGGCATTGTCACCTACAGGACATTGCCCATATCCTTGTTACCCGACATCGCTATTCCCGAAATAACGGTGCAGGTGACGGGTGAAAACACTTCGGCACGTGAATTGGAAAACACCGTCATGCGTACCCTTCGGGCACAACTCATGCAAGTGGAGCGGTTGGAGGACCTGCGGAGCGAGACGCGCGCCGGCATCGGACTTATCCGTCTTCGCTTTGAATATGGCACTAACACCGACCTGGCCTTCATTGAAGTAAACGAAAAGATTGATGCAGCCATGAGCCACCTGCCACGCAACACCCAGCGCCCGCGGGTCATCAAGGCCAGTGCTACGGACATTCCGGTACTGTATCTGAATTTGACAGCCCCCTCCTTCCTCTCCCTCTCCGATTTTGCCGAGAATGTGGTGCGTCGTCGCATTGAGCAATTGCCCGAGGTTGCCATGGTAGATGTGTCGGGACTGGTACACCGGCAGGTACAGATTCTCCCCGACCTCACACGCATGGAGGCTATGGGCATCGGTGTGTCGGCTATTGAAAGTGCATTGGCAAGCAGCAATGTGGAGCCGGGTAGCATGACCGTGCGCGATGGATATTACGAGTACAACATACGTTTTTCCACCGTGGTGCGTACGGTAGAAGATGTCAAACGCATTCCCTTACGACACGAAGGGCGTATTCTGCGGTTAGGCGAGCTGGCCGATGTCCGGTTGACCCCCACCGAAGAGACGGGCATGACCACCTACAATGGCCGTCAGTCAGTGAGTCTGGCCATCATCAAGCAGGCTGATGAGAATATGGACAAGATGAAATCAGCGCTGAATGGCGCTATATGGTCGCTGGAACAAGCCAACCCCAATATCCGGTTCGACATCACCCGCAACCAGACGGAATTGTTGGATTATACATTGACCAACCTGCAACAGAACCTGACACTCGGCTTTCTCTTCATTCTGATAGTGGCTTCCCTCTTCATGGGGGGCGTTCGTTCTCCTATTGTTATAGGTGTCTGTATGGTGGTGGCACTTGTCATCAGCTTCATCTTCTTCTATCTCTTTGGTATGTCGCTCAACATCATCTCCCTGTCAGGGCTGATTCTGGCCGAGGGTATGATGATTGACAATGCCATCATCGTGACAGAGAACATCACCCAATATCGCGACAAAGGTCACACGGTGGAAGAGTCATGCCAATTGGGTACTGAGGAGGTCATCACCCCCATGCTCTCCTCCTCGCTGACCACCATTGCCGTGTTTGTTCCCTTGGTCTTCATCAGCGGCATTGCCGGAGCCATCTTCTACGACGAGGCATTTGCCGTAACAGTGGGTTTGATAGCTTCATATATTACAGGTGTCATCCTGTTGCCGGTGCTGTATAAGATGGTGTTCGGACTCTCCCCCTTGCCCCTCCCTATAAGGGAAGGGAGTAAAATGACATACCAGTCTTTCTCAAGAGTATTCTCTTCTTTTTGTAACGATAGCCAATCAGAAAAGCAATCAGGAGATATCAGCAATAAAGGTAAGGGATGGAACATTCTACTCCCCTCCCTACAAGGGAGGGGCAGGGGGGTGAGTCTCCTCTACGACCGTGGCATCCATTGGGTCTTTTCCCACAAGAAAATGACGCTGTTCGTTTCCGCACTCTCCATTCCCCTTTGTGTACTGATGTTCTATTTATTGCCCAAAGAGCGGATGCCCGAAACAAGCCGCACGGAGCTGGCTGTGCGTATCGATTGGAACGAAAATATATCTCTGGAGGAGAACCGGCGGCGGACGGAGGAATTGGAAGAGTATTTGCAGACAGTGAAGAGTGAAGAGCGAAGAGTGAAGAGTGAAGAATGGGGTCAAGACGAAGCAGATGCAAGCCGTAGGGGTACCCCTTGTGGGTACCCGAATGAAACGGCCAACATCAATCATTGGGCACCCACAAGGGATGCCCCTACAGTGGGCGAAAAGCAATCCGCGTCATCGGCGGATGAGGAAACAGTGCCGCATGGCCACTCTTCACTCTTCACTCTTCACTCTTCATTGATTGTCGAATCCCAAGCCCACATCGGCACACGCCAATACCTGTTGGATCGGGAGCAGACCTCCACTACCGAAACCGACCTCTACTTGCGTACTGCCACGGCCGACGGGCCGGCTTTGCTTCAGGATACCATCGCCCGATGGATGGCCGCCCGTTATCCACAGGCTTCCGTACGCTTTTATGCCCCGGAGAATGTGTTTGAAAAGGTGTTCGACACCAACGAACCTCAGTTGGTGGTAGAACTGTATAACAGTGACAAAGCCCGTTTGCAGGAGGTGGAGCAGCTGCAAGCTCTGCAACGACAAATCGACGAGGTTGCCGGTGAATCATCAGAAGGGTTGGCCGTGCAGGAACAGATTGGTCTGATCATCAACCGCGAGCAGCTATTGCTCTATGGGGTAAGCTACGATGAGATTATCCGCACCTTGAAGACTGCCTTGCGCGAAAACAAGGTAGCCACGCTTCGCTCCTACCAGACCTATCTGCCCATCAGCATCAGCGGGCGTGAGCAGACATTGGACGAAATCTTGACGTACACCCTGATAGAGGTTCCCTCATCCGTACGTGGCGAAAGGCAGCGCGTGCCACTGAAAAGTTTCATCACCACCTTTCCTGCCAAAGACCTGAAGACCATTACGGCCGGCATGGCGGGCGAGTACGTGCCTTTGGTCTATGCCGATACCAAGCAGGCGGAAAAGATTGTGGAGAAGGTGAAGGAGGTGTTCAGAAGTGAAGAACGAAGAGGGAAGAGGGAAGAATGGGAGCAAGGGGAAGCAGATGTAAACCGTAGGGGTACCCCTTGTGGGTACCCGAATGAAACGGCCGACATCAATCATTGGGCAACCACAAGGGATGCCCCTACGGTGGACGAAAAACAATCCGCATCATCGGTGGATGAAGGAATAGTGCCGCATGGCCATTCTTCATTCTTCACTCTTCACTCTTCACTTAATGAGTCTTCCTGGTCCCCCTCCTTCTCCGGTGCCTTTTTCACCAGTCATCGGATGATTGATGAGTTGGTAGTGGTACTCTTTATTTCCTTGTTGCTGATGTATTTCATTTTAGCAGCCCAGTTCGAGAGTTTTTTGCAACCGCTGATTGTGTTGGCCGAAATCCCTATTGACCTTGGTTTTGCCTTGGTAGTAATGGCTGTCTGTGGGGTCAGTCTGAACCTGATGAGTACCATCGGTATTGTGGTCAGCTGTGGCATCATCATCAACGACTCCATTCTGAAGTTGGACATGATTAACGTGCTCCGGCGCGAGGGAATCCCCCTGATGGAGGCCATTCACACAGCCGGCACACGCCGTTTGCGCTCCATCATCATGACCTCACTCACCACTATACTGGCCATGGTGCCGTTGCTCTTCACCCACGACCTCGGGTCGGAGTTGCAGGCTCCGCTGGCCATTGCCATGATTGCCACCATGACGGTGGGTACCTTGGTGAGCCTGTTTGTGATACCGCTGGTGTATTGGGGGATATATAGGAGAATTAAAAGTTAAAAATTAAAAGTTAAAAGTTAAAGATTAAAAGTTAAAGATTAAAAGTTAAAGGTGGTGACGAGCAAATTAAGAATTAAAAAAATATGAATTATAAATTATTGGTTAGTTGGTTTGGAAGCATCATGTTCACAGCTTCCATACAGGCACAGGAGTTGCGCCTGACATTGGACGATGCCATCAGCATAGCGGCCGACAGTTCATTGTCAGCCATTCGGGCACATAGCTCATACCTGTCGGGCTATTGGGAATACCGTGCTTTCAGGGCCGAACGCCTTCCCAGCTTGTCGTTGAACCTCACGCCGGCACAATATAACCGGCGCATCATCCAGCGTTATGACTCGGGTAGCGACCGCGATGTCTATCGCACACAACAGTCGTACTATGCATCAGGGGGATTGTCTGTAAAACAGAATGTCGATTGGACGGGTGGTACACTCTACGTGGATGCCAACCTCGACTACCTGCGCTACTTTGGTGCAGATACCTATTCGCAGTTTACTTCCGTCCCTTTCCGCATCGGTTATTCGCAGAGTTTGGTGGGTTACAATGCTTTCAAGTGGGACAAACTGATAGAACCGTTGAAGTTTGAAAGGAAACAAAGAGAACTGACCTATGACATGGAACGGGTCTCCGAGGAGGCTATCACTTACTTCTTTTCCTTGGCACAGGCACAGGCTGAACATGAACTGGCAGTGAAGAACTTGGCATCGTGCGACACCCTGTGCGCCATCGGTCGCGAGCGCCATCGCATCGCTGCCATCTCCAAGGCTGACCTGCTGACCTTGGAACTGGATGTGGTGAATGCACGCAACACCCTACGCAACAGTGAGATCACACTGAAAAGAGCCATGTTCCAGTTGGCCTCGTTCCTGAATATGGAAAAAGAACAGCAGATGCGTATTACACTGCCCGAACGTCCCTCTTTCAATGCCATCTCTGTGGACGAAGCCCTGGTACGGGCGCGGGCCAACAATCCCCAGTTCCTCACCTTGAAGCAGAACATTCTGGAGAGCCGTCGCACAGTTGACCGCACCCGTAAGGAGAGCTATTTCAACGTCAGTGTGAATGCCAGTGTGGGATTCAATCAGGTGGCCGACAATTTCAGCGATGTGTGGCGCAACCTGTTGCAGCAGGACATGGTGGCGGTCAGTGTCTCCATCCCCTTGGTCGATTGGGGCGTGCGCAAGGGACGCTACAACATGGCACGCAACAACCTGAGCGTGGTGGAGACTTCGGCACGGCAGAGCGAACAGAGCATCGAAGAGGAGGTCATCATGACGGTGAACGACTTCAATGTGCAGGGAGGCATCATCCGGAGTGCCGAGGAGGCACGCAAGTTGGCCGAATCGGCCTACGAGGAGACCCGTGCACGGTTCATTATCGGCCAGTCGGACATCAACAGCCTCTCCCTGGCCCTGAACCGCAAGGATGCCGCGCAAAAGAACTATATTGCCGCCCTGAAAAACTACTGGCTGAGCTACTACAAAATCCGTCGCTTGACATTGTTTGATTTTGAAAAGGGAGAGGAGATAAAATAATTATGAACAAATCCGTCCGAACATCGTCCTTCACCCTGATTGTGGGATTCCTGTGTGCAGCCTTGGTGGGAGCTGCCCTGTTGCCGCTGCTGCCTGTCAGGCTCTATCCTTCGCGTGTGAACCCGTCGCTGACCGTCAGCTTCAGTCTGCCGAACAGTTCGGCACGGGTGGTAGAGATGGAGGTGACATCGAAACTGGAAGCCATGCTGGCCCGCATGAAGGGGGTACGCAGCATCAGCAGCCGCTCGCGTAACGGTAGTGGAAGCATCTCGGTGAATCTTGACAAACATGCCAACATGGAAGCGGTGCGTTTCGAGGCGGCCACCATCGTGCGGCAGGCTTGGCCCGAACTGCCCGACGGTACATCGTACCCACAGGTGAGGGTGAACAGTCCGGGCGACAATGCCCGTCGTCCCTTCCTGACCTATACGCTGAACGCTCCTGCCTCACCGGCATTGATACAGCAATATGCCGAAGAATATATCCAACCGGCATTGGCCCGCATCAAAGGGGTCTATCAGGTAAGTGTGAGCGGAGCCACTCCTATGGAATGGCAGTTGGAATATGATCCCCATCAGCTGACTACTCTCGGACTGACACCCGGCGACATACAGAGTGCCATCAGCGGACATTTTCGGACGGAACATTTGGGGAAAACACAAGTAGAAAGTGAAGAACGAAGAGTGAATTCACTCTTCACTCTTCACTCTTCACTAAAAACCCTTCCGCTTGTCGTCCGCAGTTCTTCCACCGATGCAACAGGTTTCCCGACTGATGAAATACTTGTCAGGAACCGCGATGGTCGGATTATCCGATTGGACGAATTGGTGACAGTGAAATATACCGAAGCACCGCCACAGAGCTATTATCGCATCAATGGACTGAACTCCATCTATCTGTCCGTCACAGCAGAGGAGACAGCTAACCAGTTGGCACTTGGCAAAGAGGTGAAGAAGGTAATGGAAAGTGAAAAACATGGCCATTCTTCACTCTTCACTCTTCACTCTTCACTAAAAGCTGATGACATCGAATTTCATCTCAGCTACGATGCCACGCAACAGATTGAGGAAGAACTGAATAAAATCTATTTCCGTAGCGGACTGACGGTGCTGATACTGTTGCTGTTCGTCCTGTTGCTCACCCGCCGATGGCGATACATGGTGTTGGTGACGGTGAGTTTGGTGGTAAACCTTTTGGTGGCCGTGGTGGCCTATTACCTGTTAGGGATAGAGATACAGCTCTACACCTTGGCCGGCATCACCATTTCGCTCAATCTGATTATCGACAACACCATTGTGATGGCCGACCATCTGCTACATCACCGCAACCTGCGGGCCTACCTCTCCATACTGACCGCCACACTGACCACCATCTGTGCGTTGGGAGTGGTGTTGTTTCTGGACGAGGGGTTGCGGGCCAGCTTGGAAGATTTCTCGTGGGTGGTCATCATCAATTTAGCTGTATCGTTGCTGATAGCCCTTTTCTTTGTACCGTCGCTGATGGACAAGTTGGGGATGACAAAGGAAATTAAAAGTGAAAAATTAAAAATTAAAAGCAATCTTTTCAGACATAAGAACATAAGAACAAAAAATAGGAATATAAACAAAAACAGACTTCCTTATGTCCTTATGTCCTTTTGTCAAAAAATCAACTTTGTGTCTCTGTGTTCCAGAAAAAGGTTGACCGTTTCTTTCACCCGCATTTACGGTCACATCATCCGTTTCGTCTGTCGTCATAGGGCGATAGCCTGTACCTTGTTGGTGCTGGCTTTCGGTCTGCCCGTATTCCTGCTTCCCGAGAAGATGGAGGACGACGAGGGATGGCACGGCTGGTATAACGAGACCTTGGGAAGTGACTACTACAAGGAGAAGGTGCGTCCCATTGTAAATATGGTTTTGGGAGGCACGTGGCGGCTGTTTGTGGAAAAGGTCTATAATGGCAGCTATTTCAACGATGAACACGAGACGGTGCTGCACGTGAATGCCACTCTTCCCAACGGCAGTACTCTGGAACAGATGAACACATTGGTGAAAAAGATGGAGGGGTATTTAGCCCCCCTCATTCCCCCCAAAGGGGGGAAGAAAAGCTCCTCCCTGACCAATAGCTTGTCTCCGCTCTCTCCCCCTCTGGGGGAGTTGAAGGGGGCTGTCTCCCAATTCCATACCCGCATATCCAGTCCTTATCAGGCTTCGATAGACATCCATTTCCCGAAAGAGCACCAACACAGCAGTTTTCCCTATCAGCTAAAAGCTGACCTCACGGCACGGGCATTGGAACTGGGCGGTGGCAGCTGGAGCATCTACGGACTGGAGGACCAGGGATTCAACAACAGTGTGCGCGAGTCAGCAGGCTCGTACCGCGTGCGACTGACAGGCTACAACTACGACGAACTGTATGAGTACGCCGAGGCGTTGCGCGACTCACTGCTGGCCCATCGGCGAGTGAAGGAGGTCACCATCAACTCCTCGTTCACTTGGTACAAGAATGACTATCGCGAACTGCATTTTGACCTGCGTGAAGGACGCTTGGCCGAGTCCGATCTGACACCGATGGAACTCTATGCCTCAATGCGGAACGTGTTTGCCCGCAATCTCTCATGTGGCACGGTGCGTGCCGCCGATGGCAGTTACGAAAACGTGCGGCTCACCTCATCCCGAGCCGACGAGTACGACAATTGGCAGTTGCAACAACAGGCTTTCCGCTCAGGCGAAAAGGAATTCAAACTGCATTCATTGGCCGACATCGGCATTTATCAGCAGGCTCCCGAGGTGGTAAAGAACAATCAGGAATATACCCTGTGCCTGCAATATGAGTACATTGGTGCTTACCAAATGGGGACAAAGATGCTGGATCGCGAACTGGAGAAGTTCAACAAGTCGCTCCCATCGGGATACAAAGCCCGTTCGGAGATGGGGGGAGGCCGTTGGAACGACGAGAACCACAGTCAGTACCTGCTCCTGCTGTTGGTAGCTGCGGTCATCTTTGTGGTGACAAGCATCCTGTTCAATTCGCTCCGGAGGCCGTTTGCCATCCTGTTCCTTATCCCCATTTCCTACATCGGAGTCTTCATCACCTTTTGGCTCTTTGAACTGAATTTCGACCAAGGCGGTTTTGCCGCTTTCATCCTGCTGTGTGGCATCACGGTGAACGCCGGCATCTACCTGCTGGACGAGTATGCCGACATTCGCAAGATACATCCTACCCTATCGCCTGTCCGTGCCTACCTGAAAGCGTGGAATGTGAAGATTGTCCCCATTCTGCTCACCGTCTTCTCCACCATCTTAGGCTTCATCCCCTTCATGGTAGGCACAGGCAAAGAGGCGTTCTGGTTTCCCTTGGCAGCCGGCACAGTAGGCGGCCTCCTGATGTCGTTGGTAGGCCTCTTCTTGTTCTTGCCCCTCTTCTGCCTGCCAAAGATCCACGAGTGACAAGAAAATTCTTCACTTTTAAATTTTAAATTTTAATTTTTAACTTTTAATTTTTAATTGACTCTACGGCTCCCCCAACGCATCCACAATGAGCCGCACCTGATAGGGGGTATATT
>CAZDAN010000050.1:0-11215 GCA_964503565.1 uncultured Bacteroides sp. | reverse complement strand
GGTCCGTTTCAGAGGAATGAAACGGACCTCTCTTTTTTTTGTGTATCTTATTGAAGGTTGATGGGGGAATGGGACCGGATGGGTACGAATGCCTTATATTTTTTAGCATATAAACATTTTAGGATAATATATTGTTGTATGGGGAGTATATTTATAATGTTTGACAATCGATATATTATAATGCTTTATGAATAGTTTGCTTACCACATTTGCGGGATTAGAATTACGTAATCCCATTATTGTCAGTAGTTCGGGACTGACGGACACCGCAGCCAAATGCCTTGCCTTAGAACAGGCGGGAGCTGGGGCTATCGTGTTGAAGTCCATTTTTGAGGAACAAATTATGCAGGAGCACGACCGATGGTATGATCCCACGAATGCTGAGGGCGACGACTATCTGACTACCTACTTGCGTGCCCACAGTCTGTCGGAGAACATTGGGCTGATAGAGGAGGCTAAGCATCGGTGCTCCATTCCTATTATTGCCAGCATCAATTGCACTACAAGTACCGAGTGGGCACAATCTGCAGGCTTTGTCGAGCAAGCTGGGGCTGATGCCTTGGAGTTGAATATCATGGAAGTACAGACCGAGGTTGAGTATGAATACGGTTCCTATGAGCGTAAGCACATTGAGATTCTCACCCATGTTCGTCGCTATGTCAACCTGCCCATCATCATCAAATTGGGAATGAATCTGACCAACCCCGTAGCCCTTGTAAACCAGCTCTATGCTGCCGGAGCTTCAGCTGTGGTCATGTTCAATCGTCCCTATCGGCCGGATATTCTTATTGACAATGGTCGTTTTCATGCGGGTGATATGTGGAGCCATCCCTCGGATATTTGCGATGCCCTGCGGTGGGTAGGCATCTGTTCGGCCCGTGTGCCCCGAATTGACTATGCCATTTCGGGTGGTGTACATGATGGGTGGGCTGTGGTGAAGTCTCTCTTGGCAGGTGCCTCGGCCGTGGAGGTGTGCACCACGCTCTTCCATAATGGTCCTCAACGTATCAATGTAATGAACGAACAGCTTCTTCAGTGGATGAATAAGCATGGTTATGACTGCCTGAATCAGTTCCGCGGGCGTATGAATATGAATGTCATTGAGGGACGTGGTCTCTATCAGCGTACTCAGTTCATGCGCTACTTCAGCGGATATGGCAAGACACAGTAATATCTTTTACCCCTTTATCACTTCCAAGGAATCTATCAGGCTGCGATAGAGGGTGTTTTGGCGGAGGAGATGGGAATTTCCGATGATAAATAGTTGCTTGCGGGCACGGGTGAGGGCTACGTTCAGCTTCCGGTCTATCAGTTGCCCATCGCATAGGGCGGTGACGGAGAGTATGTCGAGCTGATAGGGCTGGCTCACGGTTGTGCTGTAGATGATGATGTCGCGCTGGCTGCCTTGGTATCGCTCCACGGTATCGATAGAGATGGCTTCGGTTCCCGGTATGCCGAGGGTGCCCAGTTCGTGGGATATCATGGCTATCTGGTTGCGGAAGGGTACGATGATGCCTATGCGGCGGGCGGCGTCGAAGGGGAGTCCGTTCCGTTGGCAGAGGGCATATATCGCTTCGACGAGCCGGGCGGTGGTGCGGGCCTCATGGCGGTTCACCTTGGAGGAGTCTTCTGTGGGCGGGTAGGGGGTGTCGAGGAAGCAGATGCGACGTGTGGCTACGAGGCTCTGCATGGGGTCGGTGGCATCGTAGCGAGTCCATTCGAGGGGGGAAGTCTGGTGTGTTACGGGTACGATGTCGAGGCGGCCGGCATAGAAGTGTCGGTTGGCAAAGTCGCTGATAGTGGGGTGCATACGCCCTTGGCGGTGGAGCATGGCGTGGGTCTGTCCGTCGGCCTGCAGGGCATGGAGGCGTTCGAAGAGCGAACGGCGACAGTCGGTCAGCCCGATGGCATGGAGGGCGGGGCTGTGGACGGCCGACTCCTCGGGGCGTTGCAGCACGACGGCAGGCAACTGCTTGTGGTCGCCGATGAGTATGAACTTGTCGATGGCGCACACTCCGCCCCGGTGGGCACAGAGGATGCCCATAAGCTGTGGTTCGAGTATCTGCGATGCCTCGTCGATGATGGCCACATCGAAGTGTTTCAGTTGGAACAGTTCGGGATGGCCGCTGATGCTGCTGACGGTGCCCACGACGATACGCAAGCAGGAGAGTAGCGAGTGCACTTCCTCGCGGTTGGTACAGCTGCTCATCAGGTGGCTCATCAGATGGGGGCGGAAGCGCTCGTCGCACGACAACTCGCCACCGATGCGCATGTAGGGTGGGGCAGGAGCGATGCTTTCCAGCATGTCGCATATCTCATCCACGGCGCGGTTGGTGTAGGAGAGCAGGAGCAGCTGGCAAGTGGGGTCGCCATACAGTTCCTCCACCATGGAGCGCAGGGCCACGGAGGTTTTGCCTGTGCCCGGCGGGCCTACCAACAGGAAGTAGTCGCGTGCCTGCTTGGCCCGCAGTACGATGTCGTCAATCTGTGGATTCAGGTATCTGCCCGTCAGTGTGGCGGGAGCCACCTCGGGAAGACGTTTGCCCAACAGCAGCTCGCGCCGGTGGGCGGGGGTGGTGAGGAGGGTGTAGAGTCCGCGGTAAAGGTGTCCGTAGGAGGCATCCATGAAGTCATGCTCGATGGCGTAAGGGTTTTCGGGATGGAAAACGAGGGCGTTGCGCTGCCTGTTCTTTAGGGCTATCACCAGCCGGTCGGGTGTCAGTGTCTCGATGGAGCCACGAATGACCTGTCGGTTGGTGACATTGTCGCCTTCGCCTTCGCGCTCATACAGCATCACGATGTCGCCCGTTCGGAAGTTGGGTAGGAATCCCTCGTCGTGGGGCGGGATGGCGAGCACTACTTTCTCAATGCCCTCGTTGCCGTTGCTGATGAAGCGGTCAATCCGCAGTCCGGTCAATATGTTGCCTGCCGCCAGCTTGGTGGATGTGTCGGCGTTCCATGACGCGGCAAACCCGTTGTTTCCATCGGGGCGTGCGTCGCCCATTTTGGAGAGGAACTGTTCGCGTGCTACAAAGGCGGTGAAGGTGTAGAAGTAGTCCATCGTCAGTTCGTCGGCCGTGTGCAGGGGGGCGAGGAATGCCATGAGCTGTGGGCGCTGGAAGTCGTTCCACAGGCGACCCTTCACCTGCTGTGTGTTCAGCATGTCGGCCGTGATGGCGGGCAACAGGGTGCGTCCTCCATCGGCCTTTATCTGCCGCTCGTTTGCCACGATGTGGTTGCGCAGGGCCATGGCCCGCTGTATCTGTGCCTTGGCGCTGCGCTCGGCAAAGAGCTTGGGGTATTGAGAATAGAAGAGGTAGCTGCTGACGACCTCGCGAGGGATGTCAAGACTGTAGAAGAGCACCTCTTTGTAGAGTGCCATCTGCAGGGCATGGCTCTCGCGGGGACGGAGGGCCGAACCCATACCCTCGGCCTTGCCAGACTTCAGCTCTATCAGGTTGCGGAAGTCGCCTTGCAGGAAGTCCATGCGCCCTTGCAGCCCCAAGCATTCACAGAGGAACGAGGGTTCGAGCAGGGCACCATCCTTGTCAATTTGGCAGGTGGGCGAATGGAAGATGGCCTGCACCGTTTCGCGGATGGCACCGAACTGGGCCTCGGCACGGCGGAAGTACTCCTTGTCAATCCCATCGCACGCAGTGTAGGCCAAGGGGGCATCGCGAAACACCTTCCGGATGGACTGCCGATAGGTGGCGGGGCTGTCGGCCGGGGCATTCACACAGTCGTCGAGGAATTGGTTTGCGGCATATCCCAAAAGGATGTAGTGGGTGGTTTCGCGGGGGCGGAACTTGTTTATCAGATAGTTCAGCGGATGGCTGCCATAGTTCTGTACACACTCGGCCAAGGCGCTGATATCTATCAGGTAGTCGGGCTCCACGACGAAGAGTTCGGGCAACAACGTCCCCTCACTGTCGGTTGCGACGGTCAGGAGGTTGAGCTGTGCTCCCTGATAGAGCTGCCGGGGCAGGTCGTGGAAAGGTTCACCGGCCGTATAGTCGGCCTTCAGCAGGGTGTCGCTCTGCCACTCGTCGCTGTAGCCATAGATGAAGCGGTCGTCCCAATGGTCTACCACCATACGTATGCGTTTGGCAAGGGTGGTCCGGCGGGGTGCATCGGCCTGTGCCCGCCACTGTGCGGGCAGTATCGTTGCGAGGTTGTGGGGGATGGGTACCTGGAAGAAGTGACTGATGGCCTCGCACAGTGCCTTCAGATCGTAGGAGTAGTCCTCGTCGCAGGGCACCGTTTCGCCACGCATCACCCGTCGGGCATTCATGCGGAAACGCTCGATGGGAGTACGTTTCAGTCCCGTATGTCGACAGAGGGCATAGAGGCGGGAAAAGAGATTGGAAAAGTCGGTGTCGTAGTTAGCGGTCAGCTGCTTGCACACCCTTTCGAGCAGGTGGTAAAGCCGCGCGTACCGCTCCGTCAAAGGAATGTCGGCACAGTGGTATTGCCAGATTTCATCAAATATGCCCATGTTACCAACTCACTAACCAACTTACTCCTTTATCTTTTCCTTATATATATTATACCGTGCACGGATCTCGCGCACAAACTGGTAGGTCTCTTGTCCGCGGAAGTAACCGTTGCGACACACCGAATCGTTGTGGTATTCGGGCTTGCTCTTCAGCAGCAGGTACTTCTCCACGTGGCCTGTCCAGTGGTGTTTGTCGTGCCCATACTTTTCGGCCAGTGCCATGGCATCGAAAATGTGTCCGATGCCCGCATTGTAGGATGCTAAGACGAAGTTGGTACGCTCGTCGGGGTCGGCAATGCTCTTGAAACTGCGTTCCATCAGCCGAAGGTATCGGGTGGCAGCTTTCACACTCTCCTCCGCATTGTGTTCCTTTCCCTCGGGTACCCCCATGATACGGGCCGTGCGGGGCATCAGTTGCATAAGTCCCTTAGCACCCGCCCACGAGACCACCGAAGTGTCGAAATTAGACTCCTTATAAGCCAGCGAAGCCAACAGCCTCCAGTCCCACCCGATGCTGTCGGCATACTGCTTGAACAGATGGTCGTAGTGGGAAATCTTGCCGTCCTTCACTGACAGGATGTAATAGTGCGGCTGTGCTTTGGCCTGCTCGAAATAGCGTTTCATGCTGGCTTTGTAGGCTGGCGAGGCCACATTCTTCCTGTACCATTCATCAGCGGCTTCGGCCAACAGGGGTTGGTCTTTTCTCACGGCCCATGCCGAACGTTGGTCCAGCCCCACCTGTAGCCGGATGTCCAGTTGGGGGTAATAGGTACGGTTCAGTTTGGCCACTTCGTTGTCGCAGATAGTGTAGTCAATCTCGCCCAAGGCCACTTGTGAGATAAGGTCCTCTTCCGTCAGGCTGTCAGTTGTAACCTCGTGTATAAGTATGCCTCCGCCCAGCTCCTTGTTGAGGTTGCGCAGGCGGTTCAGACTCCGTCCTGGTTTTACATATACCTTTTTGCCGATTAGTTGTGTGACATCCCTCAGAGGATTGTTCCGCCGTTCGCCACGTTGCACCAGCACCTGGTGGCTCACGTTCTCTTCGCCACAATAGAGCAGGCTGTCTCTTCCCCTCAGAGTGATGGGGAGGTTATAGGCTATCAGGTCTCCCTTTCCCTGCAACAACATCTGTTGCAATTCCTGCGGATTGTCGGCCACCTCAATCTCTAACCGCACTCCCAAGGAGTGGGCAAACTGTTCGGCCAGTTCGTATTGGAAGCCCATCGGTTCGCCCTTATAGATAAAATAGGTGGTGGAGCTATAGAGGGTCAGCACCACCAGCCGTCCGCTGTCCTTGACCTGTGGCAGGTCGTGGACAGCGTGGACGGGATGGTGATCCGTTGTCCTGCTGCAAGCGTTAATCAGCATTGTAGCTGCAAGCAGGGCAAAGAGGATGGGAATGATTCTTCTCATAGCCTGACCTTTTCAGTATCCCAGAATTGGGTACCGTTACTGGTTTGCATCACTACGTCTTCCTTACCGTCGCAGTCCATGTCATAAGCCAATATCATGTCGTCCTGTCCGGCACAGCTCAGTTCGTTAGTTCCCAGTTTCACTGTCCACAGGAATTCGCCTGTGCGCAGATAAGCCTCTACGTGGCAGCCCAGTCTTTCCATAATGAAATAGTTATTGAATAAAGTCATATTTTTGGTATAAATGCAAGCTATGTATGGTGATGCGGGTTTTCCCCCATTCTCAATATCCTTTTCTGTATTTCTCTTCATTCTTGTCCTCCAGCATACTGAGGTACGAAGCATATCGGCTTTCACTGATGAGGTGTTCTTCTACGGCCTGACGTACGGCACAACCCGGTTCGTGAGTGTGGGTACAATTATTGTATTTACATTCAGCCGAATAGTGGAATATCTCTTTGAAATAATGTCCGACTTCCTCCTCCTCCATGTCAAAGGTCCCAAATCCTTTGATTCCCGGCGTGTCAATGATATAACCGTCGTCTTCGGGAGTGGGGAACATCTCAGAGAAGGTGGTGGTGTGCATTCCCTTGTTATGGGCATTGGAAATTTCGCCGGTCTTCACATTCAAGTGGGGCATCAGGGCGTTGATGAGAGTACTTTTCCCCACGCCCGAGTTGCCCGAAAAAAGAGTGATTTGTCCTTGCAGTGTCTGACGTATCTCTTCAATACCTTCTCCCGTATGGGCCGACACCTTGAAAGAAGGATAACCAATGGTTGTGTATAGGTTTATGAGTGCCTCCAAATAATTGTTGTCCTCGTCGTTGTAAAGATCTATTTTGTTGAATATCAACTTTACGGGGATGCGATAGGCTTCGGCTGAGGCCAAAAAACGGTCAATAAATGTGGTAGAGGTCTCGGGATAGTTTACCGTCACCACTAATAGGCATTGGTCGAGATTGGCTGCCAAAATGTGCGATTGCTTGCTCAGGTTGCTTGCTTTGCGGATGATATAGTTTTTGCGGTCTTCGATTTCGTTGATGAAAGCTGTACCTTCGTTGTTGGTAACAATCCGCACACGGTCACCCACAGCCACTGGATTGGTGCTGCGTATGCCTTTCAATCGGAAGTTTCCTTTGATTTTACATTCCACCGGCAGCCCATCGTCTGTACGGACGGTGTACCAACTGCCGGTGTTTTTGATGACAAGACCGTGCATCTTTACACAGTCATGATTTCCTTCTCCTTTTCGGCAAGCATTTCATCCACTTTCTTGATGAACTTGTCGTGGAGTTTCTGTACTTTGGCCTCTGCATCTTTCTCTGCATCTTCGGCCAGTCCGTCCTTGATGCCCTTCTTCAGTGCATCGATGCTGTCGCGACGTGCATTGCGGATGCTGATTTTGGCAGTTTCGGCCTCCTTGCCACACTGCTTGGCCAACTGCTTACGACGCTCTTCGGTGAGAGGGGGAATACCCAAACGGATAATTTCGCCGTTGTTGTCAGGAGTGATGCCCAAGTCGCTGTCGATGATGGCCTTTTCAATCACGCGGAACATGCTCTTGTCCCACGGCTTGATGGCGATGGTGCGTGCATCGGGTGTGCTGATGGCCGCTACATTGTTCAGCGGTACCATGCTTCCGTATGAGTCCACGCGGATGCCGTCCAGAATACGTACATTTGCCTTACCGGCGCGGATGTGAGCCAATGATTCATCCAGATACATGATGGCCATATCCATTTTCTCTTCAGCCTCGTTGAGGCATACATTTACGTCTATCATAATAATTATGAATTATAAATTATGAACTATGAATTATCAATTATGCACTAATGTTCCTATTTCTTCACCCTCCATCACCTTTTTCAGGTTACCCACGATGTCCATATTGAAGACATAGATAGGCAGATTATTTTCCTTGCACATACAGGTGGCAGTCAAGTCCATCACACGGAGGTTGCGTGCCAACACCTCGTCGTAGGTGATGTCGGTGAACTTCGTGGCTGTCGGGTCTTTCTCCGGATCGGCAGTGTAGATGCCGTCCACGCGTGTACCTTTTAACATTACTTCGGCCTCGATTTCAATGCCTCTGAGCGACGACCCGGTGTCGGTCGTGAAAAACGGGTTACCCGTGCCTGCCGACATGATTACCACTTCGCCCTGTTCCATAGCCTCGATGGCTTTCCATTTGCTGTAGAACTCACCAATAGGTTCCATGCGTACAGCAGTCAGCACGCGGGCTTTCACGCCGATGGCACCCAGTGCCGAGCTCAATCCCAAACTGTTGATAACCGTGGCAAGCATACCCATTTGGTCGCCCTTTACACGGTCAAAGCCCTTGTTGGCACCACTTAATCCGCGAAAGATATTACCACCACCGATGACGATACCAATCTGCACGCCCATGTCGTGAATCTCCTTGATTTGTCGGGCATACTCTCCCAAACGCTTCTCGTCAATACCATATTTCTGCTCTCCCATCAAGCTCTCTCCGCTCAATTTCAGGAGGATTCTTTTAAATTTTGCCATACGTATAAATCTCTTTTGGTCGCAAAATTAGGTATTTATTTTGAATTGGCAACATTTGAATGTATAAAATATGAAGATAAGCCTTACAGTTTCACGTTCCAATCCGATTCTTGTGTGCACATCACCTCCTCGAAGGTCACTCTTTTGGCTTCCTTGTCGGTCAGTTGACGGCTCCATTCAACACGCTTGTCGGCATTTGCTCCGGGACCGTAGTTCTTGTATTCCACGTAGGTGGTGGTGCTCACATCTTCCTTGTTGCTCCATGCTTGCCAACCGGCTGCAACGATGTGGCTGCCCAGTTCACACTCCATGAACAGGGTGTATGCATACGGTCGCCACGGACGTCCCAAATAGACCTTGTTCACCCCTTCGTCGGCCGTCAGTCTGCATCCGTTGAACACATATCCCCATTTGACTCCTTTCGGAGTGGAAGCTGCAGTGATATAGCTGTTAGCCTTGCTGTGGATATGACATTTCTCGAACCAGGCCGTAGAGGGGCCAAAGATGAAGTCCGTAGTTCCTTCGATGTAGCATCCGTTGAACACGACGCGTGTGTTTGCCACACCCGTGTACACTGTGTCCTGATGTCCTAACAAACGGCAGTTGACCAACTTTATCCGGTCTCCTTCGGTGTGCATGGCTACTGCTTGTCCACGTCGGGGGGCATTGTTTTCGATAGTCAGATTCTTGATGGTGATGTCGTTTCCTTCAACCTTCAGGGTATAGGTGCGGAAAGTTCCGATTTTTAGTGTAGTATTCGGGTACACCATGTTGGCGTGGTCGTTGTGAGTCAGGATGGTTGTTTCTGCATCCTCGCCACACAACTCAATGTTTGTCTTCCACGAGGGTATCACCACTTTTTCGCAATATACACCTTTTTTTATATAGATAACCTTGTGGTAATCCGTGAATGCGCGGCACACCTCCACTGCTTCACTGATGGTGGTAAATTCTCCGCTTCCGTCTTGTGCCACCACAATGGTGTCGGGGGTGTCGTAACTTTTGGCTGCTTGTACGGCACAGATGCCCATCCATGCCAGCATCATTATTAACATTAGTTTCTTCATGATTGTTCTTTTGTGTGATGTTGGGTGTTTCTTCTCAATCTTTTCATTTTATTTTCTCCCGAATCTTTGTCAGATAATTCTTCATTCCCTCTGCATCCTTGTTCGAGATGATTTCAAGCAGTTCTTTCAACTCCCGGCGTATGCCTTCCACCTGTCCCGGTGTGCGGGGATTGAACAGAATTTCCTGTAACAGGTAATCATCTTCGTTCAGCAGGCCACGGGCGATGTCCATGTGTCGCTTGAAGGTGGTTCCCGGTGCATCCTGATGCTTCATTACGGCAGAGAACACGAAGGTCGATACGAACGGGATGGAGAGCGAATAGGCCACCGTCTCGTCGTGTTCGTCGAAGGTGTATTCAAAAATGTTCAATTTCAGCGAACTGTAGAGGTCCTTGAAGAATATGCGTCCCATGTAGTCACCTTCTGAGATGATGATGGCATTTTCGCGGCTCAGGTTATCGAGGTTGGCAAATGTGGGGCCAAACATCGGGTGGGTCGATACATAGCGGAATTCGCTCTGTTCGTAGAAATCCTTCAATCCGGTCTTCACCGAAGCTATGTCGCTCAGTATGCACTCCTTGGGGAGAACGGGTATCACCTGTCGGAAGGCTTCCTGTGTGTACTTCACTGTGGCGGCATTGATGACCAGTTCGGGCTTGAACTCCTCGATCTCATTCAACGAAGTGAACCGTAGGGTATGATAAACGAATCTCAGCTTTTGTGGATCCACATCATATACCGCCGTTTCGTGTTGGAAACTCAGCACGTCGGTCAGGAAAGAACCCATCTTTCCGGCACCTAATATCAGTATTCTCATACGTTTTTTAGTTATTAGCTCATCACTTATCACTTATTTATTATCTCCATCTGTTGGCGTACACTCTCTTCGTGAATAGCCTCGAATACCTTCTTGATGAAGTCAGCATCCATGCCGCACAATGCTCCTTGAGCACCACGCTTGTCCAGAATTTCATTGTAACGTCCGGTTTGCAGAATCTGCATATTGTGTTCTTTTTTATATGTACCGATTTCGCGAGCCACACGCATACGCTTGGCCAACACTTCGATGAGGTTATTGTCACATTCGTCAATCTGTGTACGCAACTCGTGCAGATTTTCGGTTGTTTGTTTTTCCTTTCGGATGACCAACAGGTTCAGAATGTAATCCAACACTGCCGGAGTCACCTGCTGCGAAGCATCGCTCCAAGCTTTGTCGGGGTTGCAATGGCTCTCCACAATCAGTCCGTCGAATCCCAAGTCCATAGCCTGTTGGCAGAGTGGGGCAATCAGTTCACGTTTGCCGCCGATATGGCTTGGGTCACACAGAATAGGCAGGGCGGGGATGCGGCGGCGCAATTCGATGGGGATGTGCCACTGAGGCAGGTTGCGATAAATCTTCTTGTCGTATGAAGAGAAACCGCGATGAATGGCTCCCAGTCGGGTGATGCCTGCTTGATTCAGACGCTCCATGGCACCAATCCACAATTCAAGGTCGGGGTTCACGGGGTTCTTCACCAACACGGGAACATCTACACCCTTCAATGAATCGGCCAGTTCCTGTACGGCAAAGGGGTTGGCCGAGGTGCGTGCACCTACCCATAGCAGGTCAATACCTGCTTCCAAAGCTGCTTCTACGTGTTTGGCTGTAGCCACTTCGGTAGAGACATACATGCCTGTTTCTTCTTTTACGCGGCGCAACCAGTTCAAGCCTT
>CAZDAN010000049.1:2341-11217 GCA_964503565.1 uncultured Bacteroides sp. | reverse complement strand
ACAACCCTATTTCGTGTTTAGAGTAGATATTTTTTTGTAATTTTGCGGCCAATAATAACTGTTTTCGGACAAAATACCAAAGAAGATTGATGGATTTTATCAAACGTATATCCCTTGCTTTTATGTTGCTGGGCACTTCGGTGGCCGGTATGGCTCAGGTGTCTCAGACGGACAATTCTTTTTCTCACACCGTGATGCGTGGGCAGACCCTCTACTCCATCGCCAGCATGTATGGAGTAAAGGTGGACGACATCGTGAATTTGAATCCCGGAAGTGATAAACAGTTGAAGGCGGGAGCCACTTTGCGCATCCCCCAACAGACAATGGCTGCCGATGGTTCGATGCAGAGGCGTCTTCACTTCCACACTATCCAACCGGGAGAAACCCTTTATCGCATTACTCAGAAATATCAGGTGAGTGCCGACGTGATTTGTCGGGCAAACCCCGGATTGAGCGCTCAGAACTTCCGCACGGGACAGGTTATCGTCATCCCCATTACTGAGGACACTCTGCAGAAACCCGTCGAATCACAACCGGTGGCCGAGCAGAAGCCGGAGCAGACTCCCGCTTCGCCTTGCCGCGAAATGCATAAGGTGAAGCGTAAGGAGACTATCTTCAGTATCAGTCGTCAATACGGCATCAGCGAAAAGGAACTGATAGAAGCCAATCCCGAACTGAAAAACGGGAAGTTGAAGAAAGGCAAGTTCCTCTGCATCCCTCATAAGAAAGTGGTTGTGCATAAGCCGAAACCCGAGCGTGTGCCTACCAACGAAGAGCTGATAGCCCAAAGTCAGCCGACGACTAAGAAATTGAGAACCATTGACGTAGCACTCGCTCTGCCCTTCCAGTTGGATGCCGGCGGCTCTCTTCAGGCACAAATGGTGGAGTATTACGAAGGTTTCCTCTTGGCCGTGGACAGTTTGAAGCAGGAGGGCGTGAATGTCAATCTCCACGTTTTCGACACGGGCGAACGAACGGCTTCGGTCGATGCTTTGTTGTCCAAGCCGGAAATGAAGCAGATGGACATCATCTTTGGCCCCAGACATCCCGAACACGTCAGTGCCTTCTCCACTTTTGCCAAGGAGAATGGCATCCGCTTGGTTGTCCCCTTCACTTCCCAGGATAGCGATGTGTTCACCAATCCTTACATCTATCAGATAAACACGCCCCAATCCTACCTTTATGCACAGGTGTACAAACTCTTTGCCGAGCAGTTTGCCGACTATAATGTCCTTTTTGTGGAGATAAACGATGGAAAGGACAAGGTTGACTACATCAAGGGACTGAAGCAGGAACTCGACACACGTGGTATCAGCCATCAAACCATCCCCGTCCCCTCTGTGGCGGAAGACGAGGATGGAATGGCCACAGTTCCCGCTCTCACCTCTGTTATGGACAGCACAAAACATAACATTATCATTCCCACTTCGGGTACTAATACGGCACTCATCAAACTTCTGCCTGTACTTCAGTTGGTGGTGCGTGCCGAGGGAAATCCATACGAAATGCACCTCTTCGGTTATCCCGAATGGCAGAAATATTATAATGACCACTTGCAGGCTTTCTATGAATTGGACACCTATTTCTACTCATCCTTCTACACCAATAATCTGTTGCCCAGTTCGAAAGCTTTCCATAACAAATTCCGTCGTATGTTCAATAAGGAGATGTATCTTACCTATCCCAAGGCTGGTATGTTAGGCTTCGACACGGGGTACTACTTCTTGCGAGGGTTAAGCCGCTACGGTGACAAGTTGGAAGATAAGTTGGATTCTCACAATTTCGTACCCGTGCAGACCGGCTTTCATTTTGAACGCGTGAACAACTGGGGCGGATTCATCAACAAGAAAGTTTTCTTTGTGCACATGAGCCGCAATTTTGAGCTTGTCAAGATGGATTTTGAACAATAAGGACGTAGTTATGAAACAGATATTTCGCAAAGCAACCATGATGACTCTCCTTGTCGGAGGCTTCCTTTCGATTAAGGCACAGAGCAATACACAGATTACGGATTATCGCAACAATTTGGCCATTGGTGTCAATGCCGGTGCTACCTTCAATAATGTGATATTCAGCCCCAGCATCAAGCAGGCTACCCATCAGGGACTTGTCGGCGGATTTACAGCCCGCTATATCAGTGAAAAATATTTTGCCATGATATGCGGTCTTCAGGTGGAGTGTAACTTCAGCCAACGCGGATGGAAGGAGAAGATAGAAGACGGTACGGGAAACACCTATCAGCGCACGCTCAACTATGTGGAGATTCCTTTCCTCGCCCATTTGGCTTTTGGTGCAGACAATCGGGGCGTACGCTTCTTCATCAATGCCGGCCCTCAGTTCAGCTTCTTCCTGGATGACAAGGAAGAGTACGGTGGTGGCCCATGGAATCCTAACCACCGGCCGAACAATGTGAACTATCAGTATGGCAAAGCCGTAGAAAACAAGTTTGAATACGGTATAACCGGTGGACTTGGTCTGGAGGTGCGCACCGATATTGGTAACTTCCTTGTCGAGGGGCGTTACTACTATGGACTTTCTGACATTTATGGAAATAGCAAGAAGGACGATTTCTCACGTTCGGGTCTTAATTCCATTGTTGGAAAGGTTACCTATCTGTTCGACTTGAACAAATAACATCAAGGGCTTCCAATGAGGTGTTGAAATTCCTCCGCAGAGGTGTGGACGGAAGCCTCTGTCGGGATAAAATGAATGCCTCCGCAAGAGATACGTGAACGTCTTTGCGGAGGCATTTTATGTAGGGGTAAATCAAGATGCCAAACGGCGCATATCCTTAATAGGCACGTGCAAAGAGTACACGGCGGGCACTGGGCTTGCCGGTGACCATACACTTGCCGGGGGTGAGGCTCTCTTCGTCGGTTTCAAAGGGGATGCATCGGATGGTGGCTTTGGTGTCTTCCTTGATGCGCTCCTCTGTCTCGGGAGTACCGTCCCAATGGGCGAGGATGAATCCACCTTTCTCGATTTGTTCCTTGAACTCGTCATAGGTGTCCACCTTCGTAGTGTTTGCCTCACGATATTTCAGTGCTTTCTGGAAGATGTTCTCCTGAATCTCGTCCAAGAGGTTCTTCACGTACTCTTCGATGCCGTCGCAAGTAACAGTCTGTTTCTCCAATGTGTCGCGGCGCATCACCTCCATGGTGTTGTTCTCCAGGTCGCGTCCGCCCATCACGAGGCGAACAGGTACTCCCTTCAGCTCATATTCGGCAAACTTGAATCCCGGGCGCTTGTTGTCGGCGTTGTCGTACTTCACGCTGATGCCCATTGCCTTCAGGTTGGCCACGATGCCTCCAATCTTTTCGTTGAGGGCAGCCAGTTGCTCGTCGTTCTTATAGATGGGTACGATAACTACCTGAATTGGCGCGAGCTTCGGAGGAAGCACGAGGCCGTTGTCGTCCGAATGGGTCATGATGAGTGCTCCCATCAGGCGGGTTGATACTCCCCACGAGGTTGCCCATACGTACTGGAGTTGGTTTTCCTTGTCCACGAACTGTACGTCGAACGCCTTGGCAAAGTTTTGTCCGAGGAAGTGCGACGTACCGCTCTGCAAAGCCTTTCCGTCCTGCATCAGTGCTTCGATGGTGTAGGTGTCCAGCGCGCCGGCAAAGCGTTCGTTGGCACTCTTCACACCCTTCACCACGGGCACGGCCATATACTTCTCGGCAAAGTCTCCGTAAACGTGAAGCATCTTCTGTGCCTCTTCTTCAGCCTCTTCACGAGTGGCGTGGGCGGTGTGTCCCTCCTGCCAGAGGAACTCGGCCGTGCGCAGGAACAGACGGGTACGCATCTCCCAGCGCATCACATTGGCCCACTGATTACACAGAATGGGCAGGTCGCGGTAAGATTGGATCCAGTTCTTATAGGTGCTCCAGATGATGGTTTCCGAGGTCGGACGGATAATCAGCTCCTCCTCCAGGCGGGCGGCAGGGTCAACCACCACCCCGCTTCCGTCGGGAGCATTCTTCAATCGGTAATGTGTCACCACGGCACACTCCTTGGCGAATCCTTCCACGTGGTCAGCTTCGCGGCTCAGGTATGATTTCGGAATCAGCAAGGGGAAATAGGCGTTCACATGCCCCGTTTCCTTAAACATGTCGTCCAACTGACGCTGCATCTTCTCCCAAATGGCGTATCCGTAGGGTTTGATGACCATACATCCACGCACGGCACTCTGCTCGGCCAGGTCGGCTTTCACCACCAAGTCGTTGTACCATTGGCTGTAATTCTCACTTCTTTTGGTGAGTTCTTTCAATTCTTTTGCCATAAAATACGTTTATTTCTATGTCTTTTTATTCTTTGTTTCTATAACCTTATTATATATATAAGCGTATGCGGTGCCCGTCCTTGGGATAGGGCAAACTCGCCCGCCGCTTAAAGGAAAACTCGGTTAACGAGCTGCAAAATTACTAAAAAAACTATTATTTATAGAATCTTGTAACCTAAAAAAGGATTGTTTATCGACAAAATGACATTTTCCGTCAATAATATTCTCCATTTATTAAAAGCTTTTCTTATATTTGCAGCCGAAAAGAATTATTTGTTAAAACAAACAACAAAAACTTTAAGGAAATGAAAAAGATGAAATTCATGGCCCTTATCCTGAGCGGTGCGCTCATGTTGGGCAGCTGTGGTATGAACAACACGGCAAAAGGAGGTTTGATTGGTGGTGGTAGCGGTGCTGCCCTTGGCGGCCTTATCGGCAACATGGTAAGCGGCAAGAGCGACAAGACCAAAGGTACCGCCATCGGTGCTGCTATCGGTACAGCCGTAGGTGCCGGCGTGGGTGTACTCATTGGCAAGAAAATGGACAAGGCCAAGGCACAAGCTGAAGCTATCAAGGCTGCTCAGGTAGAGAGCGTACAGGATGCCAATGGCTTGCAGGCCGTGAAGGTGACGTTTGATAGCGGTATCCTCTTCGACCTCAACTCCAGCACACTGAAGAGCGCTGCCCGCACTTCTTTGACTGAATTCTCTAATGTGTTGAAGAACAACACCGACATGGACGTAGCCATCTTCGGACACACCGACAAGACCGGTACTCTCGAAGTGAACCAGCGTGTGTCTCTCCAACGTGCCCAATCTGTTCAATCTTATCTGAAGGGTCAGGGCGTAGCCGACGACCAGATGGTAACCGTAGAGGGTAAGGATTATCAGGAGTATGACGACACTAAGTCGGCAGCCGAAAACCGTCGTGTAGAAATCTATCTCTACGCTTCTAAGGAGATGATTGAGGCTGCTAACAACGGCACTCTCCAATAAGCGGACAGGTTAAACTTTACATACTCATGGAAAGGGACGCGGATAGCGCAGGCTGATTGTTCAGCCGCGTGTCCGCGTTCTTCTTTTTTGAATTTACGGCCGCTATTCTTCCCTGAAAATCTGTCAGGTGTCCGAAGTGAATCTGTCAGCTGACAGAAATCTTTTTGTCAGCTGATGGATTTTCCTCGATCAGCTGATAGATTTTCTTGTTGCTCAGATGGATTCTCCTCTGCTTGAAACGGAGGACTTTTTGAGGCTGATAACAACAAAAAGAGAGGCCCCGCATCACTGTGAGACCTCTCGCAAAGTATTTCTACTTGGTACTAATTTTTTTAAGGTAAAAAGATTGTTTTAGGATAACGGCTGCAAAGGTAAGGTTTTTAACAATGCTAACCAAATATAAAAACATGTTGTAAAACATATAAGTAAAATAAAACGGACAAACTCATCTCTTTGACACTCTTTTTAAGGCATCCCCTTTTTCGCGTGCGCAAACCTTATATTAAATAAATATGCGCATACATGGGGATTTTCTGCGAAAAAATGATTATTTTTGCAGCTTCAAAAAAGTAATAAGAAAAAATATCCGATTGATATGGCAGAAAATATTGTGACTGAAAACACTGAGAAAAAGAGCCTGAACTTCATTGAGCAGGCTATTGAGAAAGATTTGAAAGAGGGTAAGAACGGAGGACGTGTACAGACCCGTTTTCCGCCCGAACCTAACGGATACCTGCATATCGGGCACGCCAAGGCCATTTGCATGGACTTCGGTGCTGCCGCCCGCTATGGTGGCGTGTGTAATCTAAGATTCGACGACACCAATCCTACGAAGGAGGACACCGAATATGTGGAAGCCATCAAGGAGGACATCCAATGGCTGGGCTTCCAATGGGGGAACGAATACTATGCGAGCGACTACTTCCTGCAACTGTGGGACTTCGCCGTGCAACTCATAAAGGAAGGCAAAGCATATATTGACGAACAGACGGCCGAGGAGATAGCCCAACAGAAGGGAACCCCTACCCTGCCTGGCACCGACAGCCCCTATCGCAACCGTCCCGTGGAAGAGAGCCTGACGCTGTTTGAAAAAATGAATACGGGCGAAATCGAAGAAGGCCGTATGGTACTGCGCGCCAAGATTGACATGGCCAGCCCCAATATGCACTTCCGTGACCCTATCATCTATCGCGTAGTGAATCATCCGCATCACCGCACAGGCACTACGTGGAAGGCTTATCCCATGTACGACTTTGCCCACGGACAGAGCGACTACTTTGAGGGAGTCACCCATTCGCTCTGCACACTGGAGTTTGTACCCCACCGCCCCCTCTATGACCTCTTTGTCGATTGGGTGAAGAAGGGCGAAGACCTCGACGACAACCGTCCGCACCAGTATGAGTTCAACAAACTGAACCTGAACTATACCCTCATGAGCAAACGCAACCTGCTCATCCTTGTAAAGGAGGGATTGGTGAACGGATGGGATGACCCCCGTATGCCGACTCTTTGTGGTTTCCGACGTCGTGGCTATTCGCCCGATAGCATCCGTAATTTTGTGGACAAAATCGGTTATACCACCTACGATGCACTGAACGACTTCGCCTTGCTTGAGAGTGCTGTGCGCGAGGACCTCAACCAACGGGCAACCCGCGTAAGCGCCGTGCTCGACCCCGTGAAACTGGTCATCACCAACTATCCCGAGGACAAGGTGGAGATGCTCACCGCCGTGAACAATCCCGAGAACGATGCCGACGGAACCCATGAAGTGGCTTTTGGCCGCGAGCTTTGGATTGAGCGCGACGACTTTATGGAGGTGGCCGAAAAGAAGTTCATGCGCTTGGCTCCCGGTAAAGAGGTACGTTTGAAGAACGCATACATCATCAAATGCGACGAAAACCATCCCTGCGACAAGGATGCTGACGGACGTGTGACAACCGTTTATTGTACTTACGACCCCGAGACACGAAGCGGAATGCCGGGCGCTGACCGCAAAATCAAGGGAAAGACTCTCCACTGGGTGAGCTGTGCACATTGCCTGAAAGCCGAGGTTCGCCTCTATGACCGCCTGTGGACAGCTGAAAATCCGCGCGACGAGTTGGCCGCCATCCGTGAAGCTAAGAACTGCGACGCACTGGAGGCTATGAAGGAGATGATTAACCCCAACTCACTGAAGGTGTTGAAGGGATGCTATGTCGAAGAGTTTTTGGCTACGGCCAAACCTTTGGACTATCTCCAATTCCAACGTATTGGCTACTTCAACGTCGATAAAGACTCTACGCCCGAACATCTGGTGTTCAACCGTACCGTGGGGTTGAAGGACACGTGGAGTAAGAAGTAATATTTCAGTTGACAAGATACAAGTTGAGGGGGGGCAAAGCATACATGGCTTTGAATCTTCCTCGTCAACTTGTCAACTTGCCGACTTCGTCAACTTTTCTGAGAAATCAATGACCGAACAAGAGTTTATATCTTATTTTGAGCAACCGGAGTTCAAGGAGACACTTGCCCGATACGAAGCAATGAGGGACGGTGGCGAAAGGGTCTATTTCGACCCCGAGCAATTGACCGACATTGCCGAATATTACGCCACACGCAACTGCGAAAAGGAGGCTGAGCGAGTGATTGATTACGCTCTCGACATGCACCCGGGAAGCACCGATCCCATGGTGTTCAAAGCCCGTACCTACATGCTCAGAGGTGATCTGCCGAATGCTTTTCAGATAGCCGAGTCAATTCCCGACCAGAACGACCGCGAAGTGACATTCCTCTACGCCGAACTGATGCTGAACGAAGAGCGTCACGCCGAAGCGGAAGCTTTGCTGGTCAGGAAACTGTTGGCCAATGAGACATCTCACAAGGAATACGCCCTTACGGTGCAGGACATTGTTGAGTTGTTCCTCGACTATAACTACACACGCGAAGCCGCCATCTTGGCCGAAGCCACTCTCAACAAAGCCCAACGCGAGGGATGGAACTTGCGAACCAGGCTCATGGTGCAGAGTATGACTGCTGAATGCTTGCGCAACGACGGGCAATATATCGCCGCCTCCGTCGAACTTAACATGATGTTGGACGAAAACCCCTACGACGTGAATGCGTGGTTGAATCTCGGCACCGTCTATAATCAGATGGAAGAGTTCGGAAAAGCCATCGATGCCTTTGAATTTGCCCTTGCCATCGAACCCGACAATTTGGACGTACTCTTCGCCAAGGGACATTCATTCGCTTTGTTAGGAAACGAGGAAATGGCTCTCAGCATCTATCGCAAATGCCTTGAAAATGGATATGACAAAGCACTTGCCAGTTATACCTGCGGTGTGATGGAGACTGCTTTGAAACTCTATTCCGAAGCCATATCCCATTTGAGCTATGCCTATAGTGTGTATGGTGATTTGTCCCTCTACTCCTTCTCCATCTGCTTCAATCTCACCATCTGTTACATCGAGACGGGCGACATGAAACGCGCGGCTGAGTTCTATCACCGCAGTACCCAAATCGATCCTAACGACGACGGATTGGAAGAGCTGCTCAATCGGATAAACAAATAGCTCTATTTAAACTTTAAATTCTTAGCATTTAATTTTTAACTTTTAATT
>CAZDAN010000049.1:0-2241 GCA_964503565.1 uncultured Bacteroides sp. | reverse complement strand
AACTTTTAATTCTCCAAGTGGAATCAGTTGCATTCATCCAATGGTGCCTCGAGCATCTTAACTACTGGACCATCACTCTGCTGATGGCTATCGAAAGTTCCTTTATCCCCTTCCCCTCGGAAGTGGTAGTTCCCCCTGCTGCATGGAAAGCCGCTGCCGGTGACGGAGGGTTGAACGTGTGGCTTGTTATCTTCTTTGCCACCCTCGGAGCCAACATCGGTGCCCTCATCAACTATTATTTGGCCAAGTGGCTCGGCCGTCCCATTGTCTATAAGTTTGCCAATAGCCGCTTCGGCCATGTTTGTCTCATTGATGAAGAGAAGGTGAAGCACGCTGAGGAGTTTTTTGAAAAACACGGTGCTATTGCCACTTTCATCGGTCGTCTCATTCCCGCCGTGCGCCAGCTTATATCCATTCCCGCCGGTCTGGCCCGTATGAAGATGAGCACCTTTCTCCTCTTCACTACCCTTGGTGCTGGTATCTGGAATGCCATCCTTGCCGCTATCGGACACTACTTGTCAAAAGTGCCCGGCATCGAGACAGAAGAACAGCTTCTTGAGAAAGTAAACGAATATAGCCACGAAATAGGTCTTATCTGCATTGTTCTTGCCGTTTTCGTCGTAGGCTTCCTTATATATAAAGGTACGATAGGACATAAGAAGGCGATGAAATGATCTGTCTTCAGACACGGATTACACGGAGAAATATAATAAGAAAAACCGTGTAATCCGTGTCTGAAATATATATCCTGACTACCTGTTTGTAGCTTTTAGCACCGCCTCATAGTTTGGCTCCTGTGTGATTTCGGGTACCAACTCCGTGTAGATGACCATTCCCTCTTCATCAATCACCACTACGGCTCTTGCCAACAATCCGCTGAGCGGCCCTTCAGTCATCAGCACTCCATAGTCGCGTCCGAAGGAAGAGTGCAAGCGGAAGTCAGAAAGCGCAATCACATTCTCTATTCCCTCGGTCACACAAAAGCGGCTTTGTGCAAAAGGCAAATCGCGCGAGATGCACAACACCACCGTATCAGGAAGCGATGCCGCCAATTTGTTGAACCTGCGTACCGTAGTGGCGCACACCGCCGTGTCCATACTGGGAAAGATGTTCATCACCACACGCTTTCCCTTCAGTTCGCTCAGTCGGAGCACACTCAAGTCATTCTTCACCAGCACAAACTCTTGCGCCATCGTCCCTTTCTTCGGAAACTCCCCAGCCAGATGCACAGGGTTCCCCTTCAATTTTGTTTCTGCCATAAATCCTTTTAACTATGATAATATATGCTCAGATAACAACAGTCCGTGGGGAAGGTTCGGTAATCTCCCCCTCAAAATTATACTCTCTTAAACAGTTAACTCCGTTCGCGAACCGTGTTTGTTCGGTTCATGAACGGAGTTAACAGTAGTTTGTCTTCTTGGTTCAATTAAGTTCATCACCACTTCATTTTAGGATATTTCCTTTTCGCCAATCAACCTTTAGTTGATTGAGGAGTCCAGCTTTTGAAGAAACGTTCCACCTTGTTCTTGTCATACCCTTTTCCCTCCTCCAGGAAACTGGAGTCTTGGGTGTGTATGACTTTGCCATTCTCGTCGAGGATTACGATGACAGGGAAACCGAATCTGGCCGGATTGTTCAGTCGCTTCATCAGCAACTTTGCCTGTTCCTGTTTTTCTGCTCCCAAAGATTTGCGTGGGTTGTAGTTCGCATGTATATATATGAAATTCTCCTTGATGAGCGCATTTACAGCACTGTCGCTTGTTATGAAATCGGCAAACCGCAAGCACCACGGACACCAATTACCCCCTACTTGGCAAGCCACAAACTTGCCTTCGCTATTCGCTCTCTTCAAAGCTGAGTCTATCTGTTCCAATGGATTAATATCCTCATTATAGACCCTCTTCAAATTTCCTTGTCCCATCGTCGCTATGGGGAGCATCAGTGCCACCAATGCAGTTGTCAGTACCTTTTTCATTATTGCTTTCTTTTTTTCAAAACGTTTAGTCACAGAAGCTGTACGCATTCATTTCCTTCTCTAACATAATCGTCTCCTTTTATTTTAATCTGTTGCAAAAGTAGTGAAACCCAACAGAAAAACAAAATAAAAGCCGAGTTTTTGGTTTTATTTTGCTTTCTTTGAGAGATTATTTGGCAATGAACAGAATACTTTGTACTTTTGCAATCCCGTAGAACCTGCCAAGCCTCTTAACAATGCTCAAATAGGCGGGTCGTTTTTTTATA
>CAZDAN010000048.1:0-11251 GCA_964503565.1 uncultured Bacteroides sp. | reverse complement strand
TAGCAGGCCAAAGCCTGCGATAACTCCTAGGCCCAAAGGGCCGATAACTCCTTTACTCCTAAACTCACCTTACTCCTCCCCCTTCTTCTCCGCAAAGGGATTGTAAGCCACGCCACGACCGTCGTAACCGGAGTTCTTGAAATACTCCACAAAGGTCAGACGGATGGAGTGTACATATCCGCTCAAGCACGAAAGGGCGATGTTCAAGCCATGGCCTGCCACGAAAATCAATCCGCAACAAATCCAGCCGGGGATGCCGAAGAGCACGTCACCCATGGAGTCCTTGAGCTGGAGACCCAAATCGTTGAACACACCGCCCAGCATACCACCGGCCAAGCCAAGAGCGTAGAGACGGAGGTAAGAGAGAAGGTCGCCCATAAGGCCGGTGGCCATGTTATAGGTGTCCCAAAGGCCGGCACCCACGTTGACAAAGACGTTGCGACGAAGGTTGTTCAGCAGGTAGATACCGATAGCCGACACGGCACCGATGCCGATGAATGCCATCTTTGACATCTCGAAATCAATGACGCCAAGATAGTTGAGGGTGGCCACTACCACAGAGCCGCACACCAATAACCACCATCCCCAATCGGAGAGGGCATTCTTGAACCCGTAGCGGACGGTGGTACAGATGGACTTCACCGTCATGGCGAAGCAGATGTGGAACATACCTACCAAGAGGGCCAACACCATGGTCTTGTCGTAAGCTGTGCCGTCCCACTTGCCTGTTATGAGCAGCGAACTCATCCATTCGGGCAAATGGAAATCGGTAAGTGCAAAACCGAAGAAAGTATTGAACACGGCTCCCACGATGGTGGTGGCTACGCCCAAAGTAATCAGCAGATTGAGCAACCCAGCCATGGACTTGCCCAACTTGGATTTCAAGTAGAAACCCAGTGCGATGACGAAGAGTCCGTAACCGGCATCGCCCACACACATACCAAAGAACAGGGCATAGAAGGGGGCGAAGAGAGGCGTCGGGTCGAACTCGCCATAGTCAGGCATACCGTACATGCGGGTAAGCATCTCGAACAGGCGGCTGATTCTGCCATTCTTCAGTTTGATGGGGGCATTGTCCTCCTTTTCGGCCGGACGCATTTCGTAGAACACGCCCTTGGCATCGAGCATCTGACGCACTTCGGCGGCATTTTCGGCCGGCACCCAGCCATCCATCACCACCACGGCACCACCGGCCACGCGCTCGCCTCCGAACTGATCGACCTCCATCAGATTGATTTCGCTCTCCAGATTGGACAAGGCTTTATCCACTTGTGGCAGGGAGGTTTTGCAGAAAGCATTGAACGCCTCGGTCAGTTCCTCCGTCTCATGCTGTAATCGATTCTGTTCGACCTGCAATGACGAAAGGCTCTTGCGAGGCAGACTGACGGGCGTGGCGGGCAATTCCACCAACCGGTTGTTTATTGTCACAAAATAGGTCTGTCCGTTCTTGCAGCCAATGGGAGTCGCATTGTATTCGGCCTCCCACGCCTCATCGAAGCTCTTTTCGGGACAAGCAAAGAACTGCATCTTCCAGCCATTCTCGCCGAGCCGGTCTATAGACGTCCAGTCAAAGTCGCCCCAAACTTCCAACTCCGCGATGTCCTTAGCCACCTCTTGCGATTGGGCGAGCAGGCTCTGAAGTTGTTGCTGGTACGCATCGTACCGGGTTGACACCTGGTCAACGGACAACTCCCCGGCAGAATCCGACACGGCATCCTGACAAGCTGCGGCAGCGACGGACAGATTCTTCCGCAACGCCTGGCACGCAGTCCGCTTTTGCATAAATTCAAGGAGGTCTTTGTCTGCACCGGCGCTCTGATTCATCTCCACATGAACAACTCCCAATCCACGAAGTTCTTCCAAGAAACCCCGATACTCCTTATTACGAATAAGAAGCACTAATTTTTCCATTTTCTGAATCATGCCTCAGCCTCCTTTCTCTTCTCCTGAAGTGATTTCAGGATTTTCTGTGAAGACTTGGAGAGGTTCTCCTCATCTTCCATGAATCGCTTGATCTTGCGCACGGCCTCCTGGAATCCCGGAATCTGCACCTTCTCAAAAAGGTTCACCTTCTGAGTGGTCTTCTTGCGGGCGTGTTCCAACAGCCCCAGCTTGGCAAGCACAAATTCGCGCTCGACAGCCGTCTTGGCAAGCCCCTGCAACAGATTGATTCCGTCGAAGTACCACTTGGGAGCACTGAACAAGCCGAACGGACGGACTTCAAGACGAATGTTCTTCAGGACGGGGACGCGGACACCGGCAATCTTCTTCACATCCAGTTCCACATCCTTCAGAGCCACCAGCGACGGGTCAAACTCTCCCCAAAGGGCATACATCGTCTCGTATCCTCCAATCTGACTTTCCAGTTTCTTCTCCAAAGCCACGGCCTCCTCCTTGCATTTCTTCACCTCGAGGCGCAACGCCGTCTCCTTGCTCTTGATGATGGGCAAGGTGCGCTGTCGCATTTTCAGTTGCTTTTCAATCTGCTGAAGCGATGTCTTGTTATATTGAAACTTTATTGCCATTTCTTTTATTCCAACTAAGAATTAAAGGGTTATTACACCTCTTGTTTTTAGTCTTTCCAATAAATGTCGGTAAACTCCTTCTTGATATTCACCTCTTCAATGCTGAAGTACTTGCGGAAGAGCGTCCACGTCACGTCGAGCATCTCTTCGGTGTCGAGGTTCACATCGATGGCCAGCAATTTGCCGGCGTAATCCTTGGCGAAGTCCAGACAGCGGTTGTCATAGTCCGTCAGGTCGAAACCGTTCTCCAGCTTGGTCTTGGCATTGGCCGCATCGGAGTAGAGGCGGATGGCCGCATTCATCACCTGGCTGTGGTCCTTACGGGTCTTCTTTCCGGCCACCAGCTGTTTCAGACGAGACAACGAGCGGAACGGGTCAACAATCACCTTACCGATGTCGGAATCGCGACGCAGATAGAGCTGGCCTTCGGTGATGTAACCGGTGTTGTCGGGCACGGCGTGCGTGATGTCGCCGCCCGACAGCGTAGTCACGGCAATGATGGTGATGGAGCCGCCGCCCACCTCTTCGGGGAACTGTACGGCCTTCTCGTAAATCTTTGCCAAGTCGGAGTAGAGCGAACCGGGCATAGAATCCTTTGAAGGAATCTGGTCCATACGGTTCGACACGATAGCCAACGAGTCGGCATACGAAGTCATGTCGGTCAGCAGCACAAGCACCTTCTCGTTCTTCTCCACGGCGAAGTACTCGGCAGCCGTCAACGCCATGTCGGGAATCAACAGACGCTCTACGGCGGGGTCCTCGGTGGTGTTCATGAAACAGATGATGCGGTCCAACGCACCGGCGTTGGAGAATGTGTTGCGGAAGAAGTAATAGTCGTCGTTGGTCATACCCATACCGCCCAGGATAATCTTGTCAACCTTGGCACGCAGGGCCACCATGGCCATCACTTCGTTAAAAGGCTGGTCGGGGTCGGCAAAGAACGGAATCTTCTGACCCGACACGAGGGTATTGTTCAAGTCGATGCCGGCAATACCGGTTGCAATCAGTTCACTCGGCTGCTTACGACGCACAGGGTTCACCGAGGGGCCACCGATTTCCACCTCCTTGCCTTCAATCTCCGGACCACCGTCAATAGGCTGTCCGTAAGCATTGAAGAAACGTCCCGACAACTGCTCGCCCACCTTCAGGGAGGGAGCCTTGCCAAGGAACACCACTTCGGCGTTGGTGGGGATGCCTCCCGTACCCTCAAACACCTGGAGGGTCACATCGTCGCCTGCAATCTTCACCACCTGGGCCAGTTTGCCGTCGATGGTGGCCAGTTCGTCGTAGCCCACTCCCTTTGCCTTCAGCGAACAGGTGGCCTTCGTAATCTGGCTGATTTTCGTATATACTTTTTGGAATGCTGTTGTTGCCATATTCTATACCTTATATTATTTATGTGCTGCAAGCATCTCCTGAACCTGATTCTTGAAGTCATAGTATTGCTCTGACTTGTATTCGGAGTAGTTCATCTGCTTGCAGACGTTAATCATCTTCTTGAAATAATTCACCACATCCAGGAAGTTGTCGAACTTGAAGTCGATGTTGCAGATGTCCACCACCAGGTCGAGAATCTCCTCCTGACGTTCCAGCGAAGTCACGGCATCCACTTCGTCGAATGCATCCTGTTGCAGGATGACGAAATCGATGATTTCCGATTTCCAGAATGTTTCGTGGTAATCTACGGGCACACCGTCGTCGCCCAAGATGTTTATCTGTTCGGCAATCTCCTTACCGCGTTGCATGCGGGTCTTCAGGTCGAGCACCTTCGGAATCCAACGGTCATTGATGCGCTCCTTGATGTATTCGGCAAACTCGGGATATTCCAAGTATTTTGAATAAGAGTCGATGGGGTTTACGGCCGGATAGCGTTTCTTGTCGGCACGGTCCTGCTCCAGGGCGTAGAAGCAGCGGGCCACCTTCTTGGTGTTCTCCGTCACAGGCTCCTTCAGGTTACCGCCGGCGGGCGACACCGTACCGATGAAGGTGATGGAGCCCACTTCGCCATTGTTCAGATAGACGTATCCTGCACGGCCGTAGAAGTTTGAAATCAAGGCCGAGAGGTCCATAGGGAAGGCATCGGGGCCGGGCAACTCCTCCATACGGTTCGACATCTCACGCAACGCCTGTGCCCAACGGGAGGTAGAGTCGGCCATCAGCAGCACGCGCAGACCCATCGCACGGTAATACTCGGCCATCGTCATGGCGGTATAGACCGAAGCCTCACGGGCAGCCACAGGCATGTTGGAGGTGTTGGCGATGATGATGGTACGTTCCATCAGCTTGCGTCCCGTGTGGGGGTCAACCAATTCGGGGAACTCGGTGAAGATTTCCACCACCTCGTTAGCACGCTCGCCACAGGCAGCAATGATTACGATGTCAGCCTCGGCCTGCTTCGAGATGGCGTGCTGGAGCACGGTCTTACCCGTACCGAAGGGACCGGGGATGAATCCCGTACCACCCTCTACGATGGGGTTGAATGTATCGATGGTGCGCACACCCGTTTCCAACAGTTTGAAGGGGCGCGGCTTCTGCTTGTAGTTCGTCATGGCAAACTTCACCGGCCAGTGCTGAATCATGTTCACCTCGATGTCCTTTCCTCCGGCATCGGTCAACACGGCAATCACGTCCTTCACCTTATATTGTCCCTTGGCTGCGATGCTCTTCACCTTGGCCTTGCCCTCCAACTGGAAGGGAGCCATGATTTTCAGCGGCTGCGAGTTCTCCTCCACACCGCCCAGCCAGTCAGCCGCCTGCACCTCGTCGCCCACCTTGACGATGGGGGTAAACTCCCACTGGCGGTCTTCGTCGATGGGGTCGGTGTATTGTCCTCGCTTCAGGAATACTCCCTCCATCTTGTCCAGGTCGTTCTGCAATCCGTCGAAGTTCTTCGACAACATTCCGGGTGCCAGCTTCACTTCCAGCATGTGGCCCGTAAACTCGGCCACGGCTCCCACTTTCAGGCCACGGGTACTCTCGAACACCTGTACGTACACGTCCGAGCCTACCACCTTGATGACCTCCGACATCAGACGGTCGCCGCCGGTCTCAATGTAGCATATCTCGCCTTGAGCCACGGGTCCGTCCACCTTCAGCGTTACCATGTTGGCGATAACGCCGCTAACAGTTCCTTTTGTCATATACTGATTCTTTTTTTTAGTTTTATCGTTTAAATTCTTCCGGCACCCGTGCTTCGCCGCGCAGGTTCTCTATAATCTGGCGGAAGGTCTCGCGTCCCGTCTCCACGTCCAGTTTCTCCCAGCGCTCCAGCATCTCCAGCTTGCACATGTAGGCAAACACGGCCTCGATGGAGAAGATATCCATGAAGGTCTTCTCCTCCAGCCACATCCACTTGAAGGCATCGATGCGCTTTTCCTTCTCTACGGGGTCTTCGCATTCGACAATCTTCATCAGTTCGGCCACATAGTCCAACTCCAGTCCCAGTCCGAAGTCGCGGGCGCTGCTTTGGCGTATCATCTGGCACACTTCGTTGTCGCCCTGGATGTAGTCGGCCACGTTCCAATCGTACTTTCTGGCAATCAGGGCCGTCAGGATGTTGGTCACGTTCAGGTTCATTTCGAACCACCGGCGCATCATGGGAGCCGGACATTTCAGCGCATACTTGTAATACTCCAGCAGGATGGCATCTTCGGGGAAATATCCCTTTTTGTCCTTGTTCAGGGCATAGTCACTGACGAAGGTAGCGAAGAACGACGGATAGCGGCGTGCGTTGAAGTTCTTTTCGCGAACCGACTCCACCACTTCCTCGTACTGCTCGCGGCTGTAGTTGCCCAACGGGCTGATTTCCGCCTCGGGCGACTTCAGCAGTTTCACCAGGTTCAGGCAGTCATACCGCAGGTAGAAGTAGGACATCAGTTTCTTGTCCGCATCAGTCAGCACTTCGGATAGCACCTCCTTGAAGCCGGCCACCGACTGTGCCCTCTGTCCGCCACCGTTCAGCGCAATGTCGGGCAATCCCGCCATCAGGCAATAATAGCTACTCATACTTTTTCTTTAAGTGAAACGGGGGATTGATTACTTGTTGAACAGCATTTCCACCAGTTGCGGACGCAGGAATGACTTGAAGAATTCCTCGAACTCCTCAGTTCCGAAATTCACCTTATACGAACCGTCGGCCGGAGCAATGGTAAAGAGGCTTTTCTGTCCGTTCACCTGTTCAATCTTCACTCCCTTGTCCAGCAAAGCCTTTGCCTTCGATGCGAAATAAGACTTCAGTGTGTCAGCTTCAGCCGAAGAGATTACTACAGCTTCGTCGGCCGACCATTTCTCGGCCAGTGCCACGGCAAACTTGCACAGGAAATCCTTGTCGTCCGCCAGACCCTTCACGGCCTCGGCCACCACATTGTTCGTCAGGCAATTGGCCACTTCGCTCTTCAGTGCGTTCACCGTCTGTCCGGCATACAGTCCCAATTCCTTCTTCGTGTTGTTCAGCAACTCTGCCGCTTTCTTCTCAGCAGCAGCCACAATTTCCTCGGCCTCCTTCTGAGCTTTTTTCACAATTCCGGCAGCTTCGCCGTTGGCTTTCTCTACGATTCGCTGCGCCTCTTCGTTTCCCTTTTCCACACCATCGCGGAAAAGTCTGTCTGTCAGCTCTTGAATCTTATTTTCCATAATTTAAGATATATATTTAAATAGGTGTTACTAAATTAGCGGCAAAGATACAAACTATTTTTCATATTCCGTCCACAAAATGCAAAACACTTTTAAAGCACTCCGAAATATGAAACAAAAAAGGGGGAGAAAATGTTTATCCCTCCCCCTTTTTGGCAATCCGTCCGGAAGTCAGCCTTTACAGTTCCCTTGCGCCGGCATCGGGTGCCTCGTCCTCCAAGCGGCTGCGCCCCAAGCGGTCGAGCGGATAGAAGAGGCGGGCATCGTCGGCACGGCCGGCCCCCACGGCTTGTGAAAGCGAGTCGAGGGAGAAGTCGTAGTAGAAAATGTCGGTGTCGATGAGGGGGAAATTCTTTATGCGGCTCACTTCGTGCTCCACCGAATCGACGCGGACATGGGAATAGCGTCCGCCGGGAAGGGTGTCGCCCCGCAGGCTGTCGGCCGGCACGTTGAGCAGGCAATGGTCGAAGCGGTAGTTGAAGGTGAGCGAGTCGGGTTCCGAGGCGGGCCACAACATCAGTTCATTGGACGAATAGCCCGTGATGAGGCTGCTGCGAAATTCGGCGCGGGTGAGCGGACACCCTTCGTTGCTGAGGCTGACAGCTGCCCCCCGATAGGCCCACGGATAAAAGTTGGCCAAGGTGGAGAAGATGACCTGCACGTCGCCGCCCCGCACGCTGAGGCAATGGCGACCGGCATTGGTCAGTTCGCTGTTGCCCACCCACAGGCGGGCGTTCACGGCACTGAGGGCATCGGCCGCCACGTTGTGGATGACGGTGTTCTCCAGGGTGAGCTTGTTCAATGCGGCATCGGCCGAGTCGCACCGTATGCCCCACCCGCCGCTGTGTATATCGGCGTGGTTCAGGTAGTTATCATAGCTGGATGCGCCCAAGATGATGCCTCCCCACTGATTGTCCAGGCGGTCGTAGGGGAGGTAGTCGAAGAGGTTGTCCAAGCGGTCGCCCCTGAAGACGACGGGGCGCTCCACAGAGCCTTCGGCCCGCAGGGTGCCGTTCACGCGCAGGAAGGCGCCGCTGTGGAAATGAAGGCGGGTCCCCTCGGTCAGCCTCAGGAGGGCTCCGCTATCGACCACCAGGCTATCGTACACCACATAGGGGCGCTCGCCCGTCAGGGTGGTGTCACCGGCAAACAACTCGCCGCGGAGCACAATCATGTCCTGCCCGTATGCCTCCAGCTGCACCTGCTGGCAGAGGCCGCTTTGCAGGTGGAAGGCCAAGGAATCGCGAAGCAGGAAGGGGTTGTCCTCGTTGCGTGGATCGACGGTCACCTCCACAAAGACGTAGAGACTGTCGCCGCCACGCAGCTCGATGTCCGAAAACTCGAAACCGCTCAACCCGTCCACATTGACACGGAACCCCGTGCGCCCCCCACTTGCCAGACGGACAGCGGGCAGCATCAGCGGGCGGTCACCCCGGTTATAGACCTTGAAGACTTGTGTACTGGAGCCGATGGTGGTGAACACGGTGTCGAACCGCACCGTGTCGGTCGAGAACTCCAGCAAGGCCGAAGGGGAGGTGGTGTACTCCTCCTCGTCGGTGCACGAAGCAGCCAATGCCGGCATCAGCACGGCCAGCATCCATATACCTATTATATATAGGGCGTGAAATCTTTTCATCATATTCGTCACTCTTTCCTTAAGTAACGAAGAAGCTGCGCATTTATTTCGGACAGCCCTTTTTATTTTCGTGGCAACAGGAAGAAAATCCGTCAGCTGTCCGGGCAAAATCCATCAGCCGACAGAGGAAATTCCATCAGCTGACAGACCGGATTCGGACAGCTGACAGAATCCGGCGGGACACCTGATAAAATTCCGGCCGGCGAGTCCAACAAAAAATGCGGCCGGCTTTTTCCAAAAAGCCAGTCGCACTTTTCAAAAAGCCAGTCGCATTTCCGCTTTTGCAAGCCGCACTTTTCAGCGGCCAATCGGCATCGGCCGCAGAGCGGGCTGCCCCGACGAGGCATCAGCGCACGGCAATGCTCTCAATCTCGACCAGCGCACCCTTGGGGAGCTGCTTCACGGCAAAGGCCGAACGGGCGGGGAAGGCACCGCTGAAGTAGCTGGCATACACTTCGTTCATCTCCACGAACAGGGCGATGTCGGCCAGGAATACGGTGGTCTTCACCACATTGTCCAGCGTGAGGCCTGCCTCGGCCAACACGGCCTTGATGTTCTCGAACACTTGGGTTGTCTGCTCCTTGATGCCCCCCTCTACCACATCACCGGTGGCAGGATTGACGGGAATCTGACCTGAAAGGAACACCATGTTTCCCACCTCGACAGCTTGGCTATAAGGACCGATGGCTGCGGGAGCATGGGGGGTTGAAATCACTTTTTTCATATACGTTTACGGTTTGGTTAATATAAAGAGTATAAAGATGGGGCTAAATTACTATTTTTTGCCGTTATAGCATGAACAACGGCCGGAGTTTTACGTTCATTTAACATCATCGGGACACAGACGGAGTCCGGAAAACAGAAAAAATCAGAAAAAAAAATGTGAGAATGTAAGGTTATGTGCGAAATTATCACTACTTTTGCACCATCAAATATGTAATAGTAGCTATTCATAAGCCTACAAAGTACATTCAATAAAACAAAAAAATCACTCATACATTCAGCCCCGCCCTTCATAAGCCAACCCACATGAGAGACAATTCCCTCCCCCACTCTCCATGGTGCACGTTGGTTCTGTGATGAAAAGAAAGAAGGCGGCAGGCCATGTCAGGGTATCAAAACAATTCAAAGACTTAGTATGTATAACATTATCCAACTCAGAGAAAAAGAACTGAGCGAACTGCAAGAGATAGCCGACGAGCTGGGAATCAACAAGGCAGCCTCGTACGGGAAGGACGAACTCGTATATAAAATTCTGGACGAACAGGCCATTGCCGAAGCGGCCAAGAAGGCGGAACCGGCCAAGAAACGCTCGCGAGTGACCGTGAAGCAGACCGCCGGCAAGGTATATACCGCATCGAAAGACAAAGCAAAAAAAATTGACGAACCACAAAAGACAGTGATTACCCCCGTGGTGGAAGAGACCCCCGAACCGACCCAGCCGGAAGAGGCCGCCAAAGCCGCCGAAACACCCGCCGCCGAAGCACCCGCACCCAAGAAACGCGGACGCAAACCGGGAAGCAAGAACAAGCCGAAGGAACCGGTGGCCGCCGCCGAAACACCCGCCGAAGAGAAGGTGGAAACAGCGACGGAAGCTGCCCCCGCCGAGGTGAAGGAAGCGACACTGCCCTTTGCCGAAGAGGTGGAGACCGAAGAGGTGAAGGCCGAAGAAGAGGCTGCCGCAACCGAGCCTGTGCAGGAAGAGGCCCCTCAGGAAGAGGAGAAGAAAGCCGGGAAAGCAGCGACGAAAACGGCCGCAGCGGCCGAGCGCCCCGCAAGCGGCATGAACAGCGACCTGCCCGAAATACTGTTCCGGAACCCCTACACCACCGAGGACTTCATCCCCATTGAAGACCTGCCGTCGGAGGGCAACCTGGAGGCACCCGAAGAGCTGTTCGACAAGTTCGAAGCCAGCAAAGTGCAGATGAGAGCCGCCCAAATAATCCAACAACGCCAAAAGGCCGAACAGTACGCCGACTACTTCGACGACGAACTGCCACAGCCCGCGCCTCAACCCATGAAGGCATACGACTTTGAGGGCATACTGGAGGGCACCGGTGTGCTGGAAATCATGAGCGACGGCTACGGATTCCTCCGTTCGGCCGACTACAACTACCTCTCCTCCCCCGACGACATCTACGTGTCGCAATCGCAAATCAAAAACTTCGGACTGAAGACCGGCGACATCGTGGAAGGCTCCATCCGCCCGCCCAAGGAGGGAGAGAAGTACTTCCCGCTGATGAAAGTGACCAAAATCAACGGCAAACATCCCTCGGTGGTGCGCGACCGCGTGCCCTTCGAGCACCTCACCCCCCTCTTCCCCGACGAGAAGTTCAAGCTCTGCACCGGCCGTGGCGACAACCTGTCGGCCCGCGTGGTGGACATGTTCGCCCCCATCGGAAAAGGCCAGCGTGCCCTCATCGTGGCCCAGCCCAAGACGGGTAAGACCATCCTGATG
>CAZDAN010000047.1:0-11350 GCA_964503565.1 uncultured Bacteroides sp. | reverse complement strand
ACAAACAAGTAATGCATTAATTATTAGTTACTTAATTTATAGAGCATCCCTATAAAAACCGGGGTGTACCCAAATGCAACCATTCATTTTTAGACACGGATGACGCGGATAACACGGATAAATTATTAACACCTATCGGGTATAATAATTAAAACCAATCCGCGTCATCCGCGTTATCTATTTCCACTCCGACACTTCCCTCCCCTTCTGAGAGTTACAGTTTCACACTCTCCTTTGCAGGCTTCGATTCGTTGTGTAAGCGGTCGAGTGCCGTCACTACATACTTGTACTTTGTTTCGCCTCCCCGATAGGATAATTTATAGTAAGTTTGCGAAGTGATGGTAACAATCTTCGATGGATCTCCCAAATTCACTTTCTCTCCTTTTTCAAAACAATAGACCACATACTGGCGGGCACGGTCCATTTCCGTTTTGGCTTTAGGAGCTGTCCAGAACAGAACCGGACCATCTTCAGTCCACACCACCTTCATTTTCTTCACCTTCTTCGGTGCCTTGTTATCCATAAAGGGGAAACGGGGGTGAAGAGCTGGATAGCGATGATAATCCTTCTCAAGAGCGGTCCGATAGCCACCGGCATTGTCCACCACAGCACTGGCCGGCCACTGGCAACTGCCTTGAATGGCCTCGTGAGCACGTTGCATCTGCATCTTGGCATGCTGTTGGTGAATATGGGGATTCTTAAGGTCGGCATGTTGCACGGTACGCATCACATCCTGTCCGATAAACAAAGGACGGTTAGCCGTATGCTCGGCCCACCACTCCACCAACGTAGCATAGTCGGCGGCCGTGTGGCCTATCTGCCAATAGACTTGGGGAATGTTATAGTCTATCCATCCCTCGTTCACCCACAGACGAATGTCGGCATACAGCTGGTCGTAGTTCTGCAAACCATTCGTGTCGCTTCCTTCAGGGTCGCTCTTCTTGTTACGCCAAATGCCAAAGGGGCTTACACCAAACTTCACCCACGGCTTGACCGAATGCACCGTCTGTTGTACCTCTTTTATCAGTTTGTTCACATTATCGCGCCGCCATTCACCCCGGTCGGCAAAACCGCGTCCGTAGGTAGCAAAGGTCACGTCATCATTGAAAGCCAACCCGTCCACCGGATAAGGATAGAAGTAGTCATCCATGTGCAGACCATCCACGTCGTAGCGTGCCACAATATCTTCTACCACTTTGCAGATGTAGTTGCGGTTCTCAGGAAGTCCCGGATTGAAGCAGAGCAATCCGTCATAAGCCACAAACCGCTCGGGATTCAACTTGGCCGGATGGTTAGCAGCCAACACGGTTGTCCCCTTCGTCTTTGCCCGATAGGGATTTATCCAGGCATGAAATTCCATCTCCCGCTTGTGACATTGCTCCACCATGAATTGCAGAGGATCCCAATAAGGGTTGGGGGCTTGTCCCTGTACGCCTGTCAGATAACGGCTCCAAGGTTCGTAATCAGACTGGTACAAAGCATCAGCCTCGGGACGTACCTGAAAAATGATAGCATTGATTCCCGCCTTCTGCAAACTATCCAACTGTGAAGTCAGTGTCCGTTGCAACTCGTGGCTTCCCATCCCCATGAACTGTCCGTTCACACATTGAATCCACGCTCCACGAAACTCTCTCTTGGGAGCATTCTGGGCCAAAACGGCTCCCGACAGGCAAACCATCAAGGCAGCCAACAGATATATTTTTCTCATCGACATCTTTTTTTTCTTTTACGAAGCAAAGGTACAGAGAATATGGGACATATACCAACCTTTGCGCATAAAGATGTCTTTTTTTCATCCCGACAGACACATAATCGGAAGATTTTATATAATTTTGCCAGGCAAATAAAGAAATAACGATTTATTATGAGAAAACAAGAAGTTATTCTTTCCAAGCATTTGGAAGAAAGTCTGAAACTGGCGATAGAGGCTTGTCCGCATGACAAACTGTTTATCCTTGCCGATGAGTGTACCGCCCGCCTCTGTCTGCCGCTTATACAAGAATTCGAGTATTTGACCAACGCTGAATATATCACCATCGGTGCTACCGACACCCACAAGACTCTGGAGACGCTGGCCCACGTTTGGAAATCCTTGGGCGACAAAGGCGGAACACGCCATTCGCTGATGCTGAACATAGGCGGCGGCATGGTGACGGACTTAGGCGGATTTGCCGCATCTACGTTCAAACGGGGCATCCCCTATATCAATATACCGACCACCCTGCTGGCTATGGTTGATGCATCGGTGGGTGGAAAAACGGGTATCAACTTCAACGGTCTGAAGAACGAGGTGGGTGTGTTCAGTCCGGCCCAAAGCGTACTTATTGATACCAATTTCCTACGCACATTGGACTACAACAACTTAGCTTCCGGTTATGCCGAAATGCTGAAACATGGCCTTATCAGCACAATTGCCCATTGGGCTGAGCTGCTGAACTTTGATTTGAATCAGGTTGACTATGCAGCCCTTCAGACGTTGGTGGCAAAAAGTGTACGAATCAAAGAAAACATTGTAGAACAAGACCCCCTGGAACACGGAATCCGTAAGGCGCTGAACTTGGGACACACCGTAGGACACGCCTTTGAAAGTCTGGCCTTGGAGGAAAACCGCCCCCATCTGCATGGCTATGCCGTAGCATGGGGTATGGTGTGCGAATTGTATCTGTCGTGCATCAAAACCGGTTTCCCGCAAAACAAGATGAGACAGACCATCCGCTTTATCCGCGACACCTATGGCACTTTTGCGTTTGACTGTAAGCACTACGACCGCCTTTATCAGTTCATGACCCACGACAAGAAGAACAGCTCAGGCATCATCAACTTCACCCTGCTTGGCGAAGTGGGCGACATCCGTATCAACCAGACTGCCACCCGAAAGGAGATTGACGACATGCTGGACTTTTATCGTGAAGCCATGGGATAAATATACAAAAAGAAAGGATTGCAAAGAATTACAGAACGAAACAGCAGCTCCCCCCTCAAAAAAGAAGAATAATGACACCTTTTTTTTCAAAGATAATGACTACCTTTGCAGCCCGAAAAGAATAAATTACCGTAGATATGATAGAAGACATCACTTTCAAGCACTCGATGCCGGCCCAAATCCGTTTCAGTGACGTTGATCAATTCGGGCATGTGAACAACTCCATCTATTTCTCTCTTTACGATTTGGCAAAAACCACTTACGTAAAGGACGTACTTTCCGGTCGTATGAAATGGAACGAAGTGGGTATCGTAGTGGCAAACATCAACGCCAATTTCATGAGTCCTATTTTCTTTATGGATAAAGTGAACATAGAGACCGCTACCATAGAACTGGGAAACAAGAGCTTCACGTTGCTCCAACGGGCCGTGGATCCCCAAAACAATACTGTAAAATGTGAATGTCGCACCGTCATGGTCGTATATGACCTGAAGACCCAGACTCCCTTCCCCATTCCCGAGGATTACAAACAGGCCATTTGTGAATACGAGGGCCGCACTCCCGAAGAGCTTTCAAAGAAGTCTCATTGAGACAAACCGACATTTGAAACATAACAGCAAAAGAGGTGTATCGGAATCCCGACACACCTCTTCTGCTTTCTCCAAACAATCATTTTTTCTACTTTCCAATCAAACTCACTTTGCATTTCCAGTGAAAAAGTAAGCGTTGCATACAATCGCCGCAATAGCCGCTATTGCAAAGGCGACCGGTGTCAAAACACTCAACATAATCTTTTTACCTTTAAAACTAATACCAACAATTACTCTCAAAGCAGACATTTATCAGAAATACTCTGCTCTATTTCTCAGTTATCCTTATCTCTTTTTAAAGACAGTACAAAGATACGGGTATTTTCACATCAAACCAACAAACAGGGGGCTTATCGTACAAAAGCGCCCGTTTTCTTGACCTAAGTCAATAAAAAACGAGCGCTTCCGTGTGCGAACACGGCTATATCATCCGCTTCAAGGCTTCTCCCTATTCACTTAGAAAAGGAAGCGGACAATATCATTGAAATTGGCCCATATCATCAGACCAAAGAGAATAATCATACCAACCATCTGGGCACGCTCCATGAACTTGTCGCTGGGCTTGCGGCGGGCGATGATTTCATAGAAGAGGAAAAGAACATGACCGCCATCCAATGCCGGAATGGGCAGGATGTTCATAAAAGCAAGGATGATGCTGAGGAAAGCCGTCATCTTCCAGAAAAGATACCAGTCCCATGCAGCGGGGAAGATGCTACCGATGGTACCGAAACCGCCCAAGCTGTTGGCACCTTCCTTGGTGAAGACGTACTTCAAGTCATCGACATAGCCCTTCAGAACGTTTACGCCGTAGGCCGTTCCCGCAGGGAATGATTCCCAGAAGCCGTAGGTCACACGCGTAGGTTCATAACCATAGTCGGCCAAGAATCCTAATTTGAAATCGGGGTCGAGCTGTGCCACCAAGGTGTCTTGTCCACCCCCGGCACGAGCCACCACCAATTCCACCTTACGCAAAGCCTCCACCTTCTCGGGCAAAGTGACAGAATCGGACTTGGCTTGCAAAGCTCCGATACGCTCAACAAACTCATTATACGAACCGACGGGACGACCGTTAAAAGCCAAGAACTTATCCCCATGTTGCAAGCCTGCCTGTGCCGCAGGCGAGTCGGCCACCACACTGTCCACCACTGCCGGAATCAGAATATCCACAAAAGGAATACCCTCCTTGCCCATATCCAACAGGCCGAACTCCTCGGGAATGGCAATGTTCACCTCTTGTCCGTCGCGACGAACGGTCACCGTCTCGGCATCGGCTATGGCACGCAACATATCAGCTCCGTACTTGTCAAAGGCGCCTTCGTTGGTACGCAGCAGGATGTCCCCATCGCGGAAACCCATCGACTGAGCCTGTTGGCTGAACTTCATACCGTTCTTCAACTCGGGCACAGATACGTAGCTGTCGCCCCACGTGTACATAATCATGGAGTAGATGAACAGGGCCAGCAGGAAGTTCATCATCACACCGCCCACCATGATGAGCAGGCGTTGCCAAGCGGGCTTGGCCCGGAACTCCCACGGCTCGACGGGATGGTTCAAGTCTTCACTGCTTTGGGTCTCGTCCACCATGCCGGCAATCTGCACATAGCCGCCCAAAGGCACCCAACCGACACCGTACTCCGTCTCGCTGTTCTTGGGTTTCCACTTGAAGAGCGAGAACCAGGGATCAAAGAAAAGGTAGAACTTGGTTACACGAACTTTGAATAACTTCGCAAAAAGGAAGTGCCCCCCCTCGTGAATGATGACCAGCAAGGCCAGCGACATCATCAACTGCAGGGCACGAATCAAAAATGTTTCCACTACTATATAGCTTTTATTAAATTATTATTCTCTTTTATACTATCATCTCCTCTGCCACACGACGTGCTTCGGCATCGGTAGCCACATAGTCCTCGTATGTGGGAGCGGCGATAAAGGGCACGCGCAACATCGTTTGTTCTATCACTTCGCTCATGCGCAGAAAGGAGATGCGGTCGTGCAGGAAAGCGGCATTGACCACCTCGTTGGCGGCATTCAGGATGCAGGCCATGTTTCCTCCGCGATGCAACGCCTCGTATGCAAGGGCCAGACAATGGAACCGCCCGGTGTCGGGCTGTTCGAAGGTGAGGTTCGTGCATTGGGTGAAGTCCAACCGGTCGAACGATGCCTTCACACGAAAGGGATAGGAGAACGCATACTGAATAGGCAAGCGCATATCGGGCACGCCCAATTGGGCTTTGACGGCACCGTCCTCAAACTGGACCATCGAATGGATAACCGACTGGGGATGCACCACCACCTCTATCTGCTCGGGACGCACACCGAAGAGCCACTTGGCCTCGATAACCTCGAATCCCTTGTTCATCATCGAAGCGGAGTCGATGGTAATCTTGGCTCCCATATCCCAATTGGGATGCTTCAGGGCTTGTGCCTTGGTCACATGAGCCAACTCCTCCATCGAACATTTCAGGAAGGGTCCTCCCGAAGCGGTAAGCAGAATCTTCTCAATGGGATTGTCCAACTCGCCGGCCAAGCATTGGAATATGGCTGAATGCTCGGAATCAACGGGCAGGATGGGCACACGGTGTTCCATGGCCAGCGCATTGATGAGTTCGCCGGCCACCACCAATGTCTCTTTGTTAGCCAAAGCGATAGGCTTACCGGCCTGAATGGCACGCATGGTGGGACGCAGTCCGGCATAACCGACCATGGCGGCCAACACCATATCTACGGGACCGGCTTCGGCCACTTCGCATAGGGCATCGGCTCCGGCATACACCTTGATAGGCAGGTCGGCCAATGCCTCCTTCAGTTGGGGATATTTGGCCTCATTGGCAATAACCACCGCATCGGGCATAAAACGACGCGCCTGTTCGATAAGCAAATCGACCCGGTTGTGAGCCGTCAGAGCATACGCCTCGTACAGGTCAGGATGCTCGGCTATCACGTCCAATGCCTGTGTACCAATGGAACCGGTAGAACCAAGGATGGCAATTCGTTTTCTCTTTATCTCTTCCATATATCTATTTCTTTTCTTCGTTGTCAGGCTATGTGTCAGCAGGCACTCCGGACTGACTGCTTCACCTTAGAACATTATGTATTTCTCGGGATTCAACGCCTCCCCGTCACTCCAGAGTTCAAAGTGCAGATGAGGACCGGCAGAGTGCACTCCCTTGATACCCACCAAGCCAATGGCCTCGCCTGCCTTCACAGCCTCGCCCTGTTTCTTCAGCAGCGTACCGCAGTGCATATATACCGACACCAGTCCCTTCTTGTGCTGCAAGGCAATGATGTAGCCCATGTCCATGGAGTAGGTACTCCACAAGACTGTTCCATCCAATGTCGCCAACACACTTTCATTGGAATTGGCCGCGATATCCACTCCGTAATGCTGTTTATCCACATCGAACACCGAAGAGAGGATGCCACGCGTGGGGCGATAAAACCTCAATCCGTCCATACTGCCACCCGCCTTGCGGATGCCCATCAGGTTATAGCGTTCGTCCTCTTCATATTGCTGGCGGAACAGTTCTTCACGTTCGGTGGCTTCTTCCAACAGGTCAACTTGCATTTCACGCAACGAATCTATGTCCGTCATCGTCTGCACCGAGTCAATCTCCACACGTCCGGCCAACAGATCCTGGATATTCTGCACATATCTGTGCTGCTGCTCGGCCACCTGTTCCAAGGAATCGACCCGCAAGGCATTGGCTACAATAGTGGAACGCAACTCGTTGCTCATGTATCCGGGCAAGTAGTTACGCAAAGGAGTGAACACCATCAGTAACGAGGTGATGAAGAACAGCAGCAACAATACGGCAAACAGCACCGACAAGCCATTGAGTTTGGAGACGTACAACGAGAAGACCTCTTCCAACGTATTCTCATTGACTACGGTCAGTTTGTATTTGAACTTGATGTTGTGCCACCAATATTTCTTTTTCCGTTTTTTCGCCATCTGTAAACGTATAGGATGTGCAAAAGTACATAAATCTGACCAAACAACCGCATTTGTTCATGCAATTTAACGCATAAAAGCGATTATATCCCTTTTGCCATTCTTTTTTGCCACCAGAGGGGAAGAGGAAGAGAGGGTATCGGAGTAAGAAAAAAACCTGTCTGAGCAAAAAGAAAATCTATCAGGTGTCCGAGGAAATTCTATCTGCTGACAGTTCAAATTCCATCAGCTGATATCCGAAAACCGATCAGCTGACAGATTCTGACGACACATTGATGGGGAAAAACCGTGGTTTGTCGCATAGATTTCAGGCACAAATTACACGGTTCTTTTATAAACGATGGCTGTGGGCGATGGCCAAGCCATAGTAGCGAGGCGAATCGCCATAGTCAATTTATTCGTGTAATCCGCGCCTGAAAAATCATCAGCCTTACCGCGAATACCAGTAAAGCGTGCGTCCGCCTACGATATACATGCCTGTGGGCAGGCCGTGGAGGGCGCGTTTATAGTAAACGGCCTGGCGGAGAAGGCGTCCGTCGGCAGCGTACACATCCACGTACTCCTGCAACGGGGGTGCCTGCACCTCGTCCAGTCCATTGGCCTTGGCGGGAGTAAGAATCATGGACACCACTACCTGTTTGCCACCGAACTTCACACCGAAAGAGCCGCTGGCGGGGGTATCAAAATCAATCTTGTGAGTCACTGTGGTAGCATTGCCGTTGCTGTCCTTCCGGGGAAAGACATAGTCAGTAGCACCATAGGACTTGCCGTTGAGCGAAGCAATGTAGGAGTCGCCGTCGGCATAGTTGTCATATCCGGTCATCTCCACCGAAGCAATCTGTACACCCGCGGGGAGATTCACGGTAAAATCCACGCCACTGGAGTACTTGATACCGTTGTTGCTGCCGGTGGCATATCCTTTGCTTTTGGCATTGGTCACGCTGTAGCCCCCCTCGAAGGTCCACGTCAAGTCGCCTTTACCACAAGTAGCCGTCAGGGAAGAGATTTCGGCCGGCTGGGCACTCTGTTCCTCTTCGGTGAGGATGTATCCCATCGGCTCGCCGCCCTCCAGACCGTCCTCCATGATGTGGGCCACCAGGCTGTTCATATACACTTCCAGCATGGTGTATCCTTCGGCATTGGTATTGTTCCGGTCGGCCGCATCGTTGGGATTCAAGCCTTGAGCCTTCTCCCACTCGTCGGGCATACCGTCGCGGTCGGTGTCTGTCGGACAAGCGGTGCTCTTCAGTTCGGGCCAGGCACTCCAGTCGGCACCGGCATCGGCAGGTTTGTTGTCTGACGGGGTGTTGATGATACCGGGCTGTCCGCTGTTACCCTTTCCTGTGCGCGAAGCCTTGCCGTAGCGGGCATCATAGACCATCAGCGTATCTACCCAGTCGCGCGACAGGGAAGCACCCACATATTGCAGCACCTTCTCGTAAGCCGTCTTGGCATCGTGAGTGGTGACATAGACAAAGTCCATCGGCTCGGCCAACTTCATGGTGTCCTTCACGGTCTGGTTATAGAGTCCGTCGTTGCCGGAAGCGTCAATCTGGTTGTAGATACCGTAGGCCCAGTTGTTGTTGGTCACCGAGGAGTAGTGGGTGTTGACATTTCCATCGACATAAAAGTCGCCCCACATGTGAAGGGTAGGCTCGTAGGCGGTGTAGTTGGTCACATACTCCTTGGTGCGTATGCCGATGCCGGCAATGCGCTGTTGGATGTTGGTCCCACGCTTCAGGGTGGCCGGTCCGGGCTTGTAATAGTTGTTCACGATGTTCACCGTCATGGCCTCGCCACCGTAGCACCCGTTTCCGCCCCAGTTGTAGATGACGTTGTTACGCATGTCCATGCGCTCGTCGAGCTGTGTGGTGTAGCGCGGGCCAAGGCGCGGTGTGCGGCTGTTGTGATGAATCATCAGGTTGTGGTGATACGAGATGCCGCTCCCCCCCCAGTTGCCGCCATATCCGTGGTTGCCCTTGGCATGTTGCGACTGGTACATGCTCTGTGAGGAGATACACCACTGCACCGTGGTGTTCGTGCATCCGCAGAAGGAGAGACATTCGTCAACGCTCCAACTGACGGAACAGTGGTCTATCATGATGTTCTTCTGATCGAGGCAGCCCAGTCCGTCGCCTTCGTGGTCGCCATAGGTATCACCCAAGCGGAAACGCATGAAACGGATAATGACATTGTTGGCATCGACGGTAAAGGGATAGTCGGCCACACAGATACCGTCGCCGGGAGCTGTCTGGCCGGCAATGGTGACATTGGCCGCACTGACTGACAGGGGAGACATCAGATGAATGGTTCCCGAAACATCGAACACAATGGTCTTTGCCCCCCGCTGTGACAAAGCCCAACGGAGCGAACCTGTGCCGCTATCGTTCAAGTTGGTCACATGAACGACCGCTCCACCACGTCCACCGGTCACATATCGGCCGAAACCTTCGGCTCCGGGAAAGGCCGGCAGCTTTTCAACCCCTTCGGCCAAGGCGGGTGTGACAGTCAGGAGACCTCCCACCAACACGGGAAAGAAATGTTTGAATGGTTGTTTTCTCATTGTTGTATATCTTTTTAATAAAAAAGGCCCCGCCACTGTAACAGGCGGAGCCTTTCTCAAATTATCTTTCCTTGTCAACTTGTTAACTTGTCAACTTGTCAATCCGTCAACTTGTCAACTCGTCAACCAAGAGGCTCTTACTTCACGATGAACTTGCGACCGTTCTGGATGTAGATACCCTTCTTCACGGGAGCAACAACCTGACGACCTACAACGTCGTAAATAGGAGCGCTGGCATCGAAAGCGGGAGCAACCACTGTTCCTTGGATTCCGTCGCCACCGGCAACAGGAACGATTTCGATAGAAGCCACGTGGATGTTACCTGTGCCGCTGTACTTCTGGAAAGTGTAGACACCACCGGTCAGACCGAACTTGATTACGTTGCCACTGGTAAGAATGTTATCGTAACCGTAAGTAGTACCGTTTACATTCACATAAGTCTTCAGGTCATCAGCGTTCTTGTGAGAGTTCTTAGAAACTGTAACAGTTACATCTACAGAGTCGCCTTCAGCAACCTTGAAAGTCAAGTTGGCCTTATCCATCTGGAGGTAAACCTGCTGGCCGTTCACCTGAGCAGTATCAGCCAGGATTACACTGAACTTAGCGTCATCAACCAGGAAGAAGCAGGGGTCTGCATCTTTACCGTTGTACTGCAAACCTGCATCGGCAGCCACGTAGATGGGGAGAGGAGCACCGTCTTCATCCAATTCGGGATTGGCAGCTGTAGCCTCTTCGTCGAGAACAGCAGTACCGACAACAGTCACAACCTTCTTCTCCTTGATGGGATCCAACACGTAGATGGGAGAAGAAACAGAAGCAGAAGTCCACTCACCGTGCTCGCCGTTCTTGATAACAGTATAAACTTCGATGTTGCAAGAAGTGGTAGCAGTGTAAGAGTCACCGGCAACGCCCTCAGCACCGTCGATGCTGTAGTAGTTGGTAGCGTTCATGTACTCAGTAGTGATGGTAGCGTTGACACCGTCAACAGTCAACGTAGGAGCGTTGAAGTTGAACTCAACAGTAGCCTCGTTGCTGGCACCTTTGCAAATCATACCATTCCAGTAAGCCTGGAACTTCACAACCATGTCCTTGTAGCACTTGATAGGCTCAGTGTACTTGGTGCTGGCATTGGTAGGCTCTGTACCATCAGTGGTGTAGTAAACTTCTGTTGCACCCAAATCAGCACCATTGATTTCATAATTATTAGGAGTACAAATCACTTCCTGATAGTAGAGCTTATTGGCCTCGTCGTAAGCAGTAGGAAGAGCCTCTACAGAAGGAGTACCGGCAGGCTCGTTAGCCTCTACCACGATGAAGCTGAA
>CAZDAN010000046.1:0-11532 GCA_964503565.1 uncultured Bacteroides sp. | reverse complement strand
CAGATGGCTGCGCATTTTAGGGAATCTGCGAAATTTTCCGGTGAATGCGCGCATTTGTGTAAACGACGCCTTTCGGAAGCTGCGACTGCGGACAGACTCCGAAAGGCGTCGTTTGTAACATTGTTCAGGGACTATATCATTTTATTCCAATCCTCCCTCGCCGCCGTATGAGTCCATGGAGTTCATCTCTTCGCCCATAGGCTTGGCGGGTTTGCGCTTGCCGGGAGCAAGGTTACCAAAGCTGTATGTGAGGGTCAGGCCGATGCGGCGGCCACCGCGCCAGTCCTCGGACACCATGCGGGTATCGCCCGTTTGGGTGATGGTTTTCCAACGGCGTGAGTCGAGAATGTCGCGGGCATTGATGCTCAGGCTCAGTTTCTTGTTCCAGAAGGATTTGCGCAGTCCGGCATCGAGCGAGTAGTTGGCCTTGCGGTAGCCTTGTGCCACCACTTGGCGAGCGTTGTAGTTGCCCGTCACTTGCAGGGAAAAAGAGTAAGGAAGAATGATGTTGGCCATCATGCGGACATTCCACGAGAAGTCCTCGTCGCTCTCGCCTGTCACCTCCTGTCCGGCCATCATGAAGTGGAAGCCGTCGAGCTTGTAGTAGAAGAGGTTCACCGTGGTGGTGAGGTCAATGGCCCGGGTCAGCTTGTTTTTGGCTACAATTTCGAGTCCGGCCGACTGCGATTGGGTGACGTTGCGGTCGGTGGAGTACATCACATCGCCTTCGCGATAACGAATGCGCTGGATGACGTCATCCGTCGTGCGGTAATACCCCGAAAGGGAGAGGGTGTGGTTTTCCCAATTCTTGATGTAGTTCAGCTCGTAGGCGTTGGAATACTGCGGCTGCAACTCGGGATTACCGTAGGAGATGTTGGTGGAGTCGGTGATGTTCTTGAATGAGTTGAGCTGTCCGCCCCAGGGGCGTTGCAAGCGGCGGGTGTAGTTGAGTTGCAGTTCGTTCCCACCTGGCAGTTCATAGGAGAGGAAGAGGCTGGGGAAAAGGCTGAAGTAGTCCTTCTCGAAGAGTGTGGGGGCCTCCTGTTCGAATTCCTGTGCATAGCTGCGCGACTCGGAGTTGACCTTCCAGTACTCGCCGCGCACACCCACTTGAAAGCCCAATTTGCCAATGCGGCCGGAGTAGGTGGCATAGAGGGCGTGGATGTCTTGGTCATAGATGAAGCGGTTGTAGAGGTTCCAGTCAAAGCCACCAGCGGTATGCGCCTCATCGTTGTAGGTGCTCACGGGGCTGTTCTCGCGGTGGAACGAGCCTTTGTATCCGGCCTCCACCTTGTGGTTCTCGCTCAGTTTGTTCACGTAGTCGAGCTGTGCCTCCCAGCGTTTGTTCTCCATGTCATTCTCCTGATACTGGTAAGAGGAGAGAGCTTCGTCGCGCACCGTGCGGTATTCGCTCTGCGCATCGCGTTTCCAAACGTTGTGCGACAGGGTGAAGTCGATGTTGTGGCCTTCGCCGAAGTCATGCTTGTAGCCCACGTCGAAGTTCATCATCTGCATGTCGTCGCCCGAGGTAGTGAAACGGCTGTAGCGGTCAGGTTCGGGACCAAGGGCGCGTGTCTCGGTATAGTGGATGGAGTTGTCGCGGCTACCGTCGCCAAACATGCCCATAAAGTTGGCCGAAAGGTGATCGTTCCGCGTGGCGTGCCAAGTGAGTCCAGCACGGCCGAAGATATTGTTTCCGTCACCCTCGTTTTCTCCCTTTTGGCTGAGGATGCCGTCGGAAGAGGTGCGCTCGCTCTCGCTTCCGCCCTCGTGCTCGCGGTGGCGGTATCCCAAGTTAGCGTATGCGTCAAGTTTGCCACTGCTGTAGTTGATGTTACCGCTAACATTGTATCCGCCGTAGCTGTCGCCTCCGGCCTGCACACTGCCAAAATATCCGGGCTTGCGGTCTTCCTTCAGAACGATGTTGATTATACCGGCCGAGCCTTCGGGACTAAACTTGGCCGAGGGATTGGTAATAACCTCTATCTTCTGAATGCTCTCGGCAGGAAGCTGTTCCAGGATTTCGCCCCGGTTATCGGCAGACAGCCCCGATGCTTTTCCGTTAATCCATACGGTCACACTGCTACTACCTCGCAAGGAGACTTCGCCTTCGCTGTCCACTTCCACCGAGGGGATATTAGTCAACACATCGCTGGCCGAGCCGCCCGTGGCGGCAATGTTCTGATCCACATCGAACACCTTTTTGTCAATCTCGAACTTCATCTGTGCCCGTTGCCCCGTCACTTGCACTTCGCCCAACATCTTACTGTCCTCACGGATGGTGAGGGTGCGCAAGTTCACATTGCGCGACTGACGGCTGATGGCAAAATTCTTCTTCACCTCTTTATATCCGACAAATGTCACGTTCAGTGTATAGTTCCCGTCCGCTAATCCTTTGATTTGGAAATTCCCATCCAAATCCGTCACTGTTCCTTTCAACAGGTCAGAACTTCCGGTTCGGGTTATACCCACGGTTACAAACTCCAAAGCTTCTCTACTTTGTGCATCCACAATCTTTCCGCGCACCGCTCCTCCTTGAGCCAACGCACAAGCCACCACTGTCACCAACAGACAGGCTGTTGTCAAAAATCTCCTCATGTAAAAAATGTAGTTTTCCTCGATTATCTGTTTGTTCTTTTCAATAAATCGGTCGCAAAGGTACTACAACAAAACTAATTTACAGAGAAAACAACATTATTTAACGCACGAATATCACATTGCGTCCATTTCCCGTGTACGGAACGACTCACGTGCCTTGCGGACATATAAGCGTTTGACATCCTCGGGAAGGGACGAATGGCGGACAAAAGTGCGTGTCGCGTCGGGGAATTTGGCAAGGGCGGTTGCCAATAGCCAAGCAACGGCCATGCGCACATAATAGGGGGGATTGCCCAAAGCTACGCCTTCGACAACGCCACGGAGGCGAGCCTCTTTGGGCGACAGATAGTCGGAACGGACAGATTCGAAATCGAGTTTCTCAATTCGCGCAAAAAGGCGAGGCAGCCAATCGGCATGAAGCAGATGACACATGGCCATCACGACGGCAAAGCGCACCTCAAACTCATACAAAGAATCGAAATATGGTTGAAGAAACTCCCAAACCTCTTCGGCCGGCAAACGGCCGGCCCACTTGGTGTTACAACAGAAAGTGTCGCACACGCCCCAGTTATCCAGCACAGGGATATAGTTCTTCAGCAGTCGCCAACGTTCGTCGGGAGAACACTTGAGTGCATTGATGAGAAGTCCCCAAACAACAGTCTCTTCGTAGCAGAGCGAAAAGCGGTTGGCGGCATATTCTTGTTCGAAGCCATGAATCAGGTCAATTGCATCATCCCTGCGGGCCAATTGTTTGGCCAATTTCTTCATGTCGGGCACATGCAATCCCATAATATGTCGTCCGGGCAAGGCGTTAATGATGCGTACATGTCCTTTCCTATAGCGTTCTTCAGACAAGAAACGCGGACAGACAAGCGGTGTCAGCAAACTGGTAATCATAATTTTTACGAAACAAAAAAGGGACAAAGAAGAAACATCTTTCCCCCACTTTATTTAACAAACAGCGGGTCTGGCTGAAAAAGATTGCAAATTTGCACAAAATAATCTTACTGGCCAAGTCCATGACCTGAAAAATGGAGAGTTATTTAGGATTTGTACCTTATAATTGCCAAAAAACAAAGTTTTTACTTAAAAAATCCAATTGTTTGCTGTTTCTCCTATAAATTATGTGTATCTTCGCCCCAATTTTTAATAGACATTAGATATATCAAGACATGAAAAGACCCTTTGCAATGTTGGCCACGATGGCCTTGGGATGCAGTATGTGGGCAGGACAGCCAGTGGATGATGCTGTGGTGATGACAGTAGCAGGAAAGGATGTGACCCGCTCAGAATTTGAATATTCGTTCAATAAAAATAATACAGAGCAGACTGTGGACAAAAAAGCCTTGGACGAATATGTCCAGCTGTTTGTGGACTTTAAACTGAAAGTGGCCGAGGCAGAGACTCAACAATTGGATACTGTGACGGCTTTTATTAAGGAATTGGAAGGATATCGTCATCAGCAGGCCGAAGAATACCTGGTAGATACCGCTTGGATTGAAACCGAAGCCCGGAGAACGTATGACAACACAGTGGCACAAATAGGCCCGGATGGTCTGGTGCTGACTGCACACATTTTATTGATGATTCCTCAGCAGGCAGATGAAGCGACCCAGCAACGGACAATGATGCGTATGGATTCAATCTACAACGCCTTGTTGGGAGGGGCAGACTTTGATGAAATGGCAAAGAAACATTCCCAAGACCCCGGTAGCGCCCGTCAGGGAGGACGATTGGATTGGTTGTTTGCCAAACAGGTATTGAAAGAATATGCCGATGTGGCTTACTCGTTGGAAGTAGGTGAATTGTCCAAACCGTTCCTTTCGCCGGCAGGAGTCCATGTAGTGAAACTGTTGGATAAAAAACAATTTGAACCATACGAATACCATCGCGAAAGTATTCACCGATTCTTGGAACAACGGGGAGCACGTCAGAAATCGGTAGAAGTGAGACTCGACTCTCTATACAAGCAATATGGCGGTAAAGTGAAGCGCGAAGACCTAATGGCATACGAGGAAAAGCAATTGGAGAAAAAATATCCCGAGTTCCGTCTGTTGATGCAGGAATATCATGATGGATTGTTGCTTTTCGAAGTCTCGAACCAGGAAGTGTGGGAAAAAGCAGCTCAAGATGAAGAAGGATTAGCTAAGTTTTTTAAGCAAAACAAGAAAAACTATGCCTGGGACACTCCTCGTTTTAAAGGAGCAGTCGTACATTGTGCCACACCGGAGCTGAAGGAACAAGTAAAGAAAGAGATGAGAAAAATGTCTGAAGAACAGTGGCGCACTTATATCCAAAAGGATGTGAACCAAGACAGTCTGAAATTGGCCTATATGCAAGTGGGATTGTTCAAACAAGGCGTGAATGCATACGTGGACAGCTTGGTATTCAAGAAGGCAGGAAACGTCCGCGCGATGGAGAACTACCCCTATGCAGTGACAGTAGGAAAGATGCAGAAGAAATATCCTACTTCTTATAAAGATGTACGCGGTCCGCTGACGGCGGATTACCAAAAGAAGTTGGAAAGAGTGTGGATTGAAAGACTGCGTGCCAAATATCCAGTAACAATCTATTGGGATGAAATTGAAAAGCTGAAGAAGGACTAAGAAGTTGATGCAGAAAACAAAGATGTTTCGTTTCTTGATTCTTTTGTGTATAGGAATTTTCGCCTATGGATGCAACCAACGAGTTGATCATGGAGGTCGCATTCCGTTAGTGGAGGTAGAGGGAATGTTTCTCTACACCGAGGATTTGGAGCGTGTGAAGCCAACAGGCCTCTCGCGCGACGATAGCGTAATGTTTACCGAGAAATACATACGCAATTGGATTGAAGATGTGCTGCTGTGGCAAAAAGCTGTACGGAACGTAGGAAGTGGTGACGAAGTGGAAGAGATGGTAGCTGCATACCGCCGCTCGTTGGTATTGCACCTCTATCAGCAGGCTTTGATGGACGAACGGATAAATTCGGAAATAGGGAACAATGAAGTAGACAGCTTTTATCAACTGCACCCAGAGAATTATCGATTGGAATACCCTTTAGCAAAAGGCTTGTACATCAAAGTTCCATTGGATGGAAAAGATGTAAACAAAATACGGCAATGGTACACTCGTACAGACAGAGAAACATTGGAAAAGATTGAAAAATTCAGTTTGCAACACGCCGTGGATTACCTTTATTTTTATGACCGGTGGACAAGAATTGAAGATGTAATAAGAAAGATGCCGGTGAATGTGAACGATGTATCAGCTTACGTGAAGAGATTTCCTGAAGTGGAGGTGAAAGATACGGCATTTTATTATTTCCTGCATGTGGACAGTTTGTTAGATGTCGGAGACTTGAAACCTGTTGAATACGCAGCAGGAGAAATACGTGAGGCATTGCTGAATGAACGGCGGGTTGATTTCATGAAACAACTGCGCAACCAATTGTATGAAGAGGCGCAGAAGCAGGAAAAAGTACTCTATTATTACGAATGACAAATGATTACATTTAAGGATAAAACAGAATTGAAGATATGAAAAAATGGACAGGACTGATGTGGCTGGTCATAATGGCCATGCAACTGACGGCACAAGACAATGTGATTGACGAAGTAGTGTGGGTGGTTGGCGACGAAGCCATTTTGAAGTCGGAAGTGGAACAAGAACGCATCAATGCCCAATACGAAGGGCGCAAATTTGATGGCGACCCCTACTGTGTAATTCCTGAAGAACTGGCTTTGCAAAAACTATTCCTCAATCAGGCAGCTATTGACAGTATTGAAGCCAGCGAATCAGATGTAATGAGTCAGGTGGAATACCGCATGAATGCTTATCTTACCCAATGGGGGTCAATAGAAAAAGTAGAAGAAGCATTCGACAAGTCCTCTATGGAAATTCGTGAAGAATTGCGAGAATTCTTCCGCCGTATGTTGACAATGCAGATGATGCAAAGCGAATTAATGAAGAACGTAAAGGTTACGCCGGCTGAAGTACGTCGATACTTTAAAAATCTACCGGCAGACAGTATCCCCTATATCCCCACACAAGTGGAAGTACAGCTCATAACTATAGAACCTGAAATTCCTGATGAAGAAATAGACAGAGTGAAAGCACGCTTGCGTGAATTTACTGATCGCATCAATTCGGGAGAAAGTTCTTTCTCCATGTTGGCTCGTCTTTATTCCGAAGACAAGGGCAGTGCTTCACGTGGAGGGGAAACCGGTTTTACAGGTAAAGGACGATGGGTGCCCGAATTCGCAAACGTAGCCTTCAATCTGAACGACCCCACAAAAGTATCGAAAATTGTCGAGACAGAATTTGGTTTTCATATCATTCAATTGATAGAGAAGCGTGGCGACCGCGTAAATGTACGTCACATTTTATTAAAGCCACAGGTGGCCGAAGATGACTTGATGAATGCTCTTTCGCGTTTGGACACCATCGCCGATGACATCCGCAATAATAAATTTACGTTTGAAGACCGTGTCATACACATTTCCAGCGACAAAGACACCCGAATGAACAAGGGATTGCTGCCCAATTCGGAAACGGGAACTTCCAAATTTGAGATGCAAGAATTGCCGCAAGAGATTGCCCGTGTTGTGAATACCATGAATGTAAATGAGATTTCCAGACCGTTCATCATGATGAACAATAAAGGAAAAGAAGTTTGTGCCATTGTGAAACTGAAATCACGTGTAAAAGGACATAAAGCCACTTTGACTGAGGACTTTCAGGCATTAAAAGACGTGGTATTAGAAAAAAAACAGACTGAAAAGATTGAAAAGTGGATTAAAGAGAAGCAAAAGACAACCTATGTTCGTATCAACGAAAAATGGAGAAACTGCGATTTTAAATATCCGGGTTGGATAGCCGACAAGGTTGAATAATTAAAGAATAAGGTGAATCATGTCGAAAAAGATAAATCGAAGACATAATCATGTTTTTGGACACAAAATTCTTTTGATAGGAGTTTTGTGCTTATTTGGCATCTGTGTGGCAGCCGGTTCTTTGCCCCCCATGAGACAAACACCAACAACAACAGAAGAAAAGAAGCCGAAGAAGGTAACTTTGCTTCATGCCGACCGTACAGTACAACGCCAATCAAACAAGAATCTGCAGATGCTGATTGGCAACGTGGAGTTTCTCTATGACAGCATCTATATGAGTTGCGACACAGCCTATAACTACAACAACCGCAATTACTTCGAGGCTTTTGGCAATGTCCGTATGAATCAAGGGGACACCCTTTTTCTTTATGGAGACTATTTGGATTATGACGGAGACACCCGATTGGTACGTGTACGTCATAACGTACGGATGGAAAATCGTAATGTAATATTGTTGACCGACAGTCTGAACTACGACCGTATCAAAAATCTGGGCTATTATTTTGAAGGTGGCACATTGGAGGATTCAACCAATGTATTGACTTCCGATTGGGGGCAATATAATCCCCAAACTAAAATGGCGGTGTTCAACTATGATGTAACACTCACCAATCCACAGTTTGTTCTTACTTCCGACACTCTGTGTTACAGCACCATAACCCGTGTAGCAAATATTGTAGGGCCATCAGACATAGAGAGTGGCGACAGCTATATTTATTCAGAACTGGGCTATTACAGTACAGCCGACCGTAAGGCTTATTTGCTTGATCGATCGGTATTGACCAATCAAAGTAAGACTTTGGTTGGTGACAGTATTTTCTACGATGAAAATCTGAAATTCGGAGAGGCATTTGGTGAGGTAGAGATGAATGACACGTTGAACCGAGTGATGCTTCTTGGAAATTATTGCTATTCCAACGAATTGACCGGTTATGCCTTTGCGACCGATAGTGCCGTAGCAATAGATTACTCTCAGGGCGACAGTTTGTTTATGCACGGTGACACACTAAAAATGGTTACTTTCTTTGTTGACACAGATTCAATGTATCGTCAAGTACAAGCCTATCACAAAGTACGTTTCTATAGAATTGATGTACAAGGGGTATGTGATTCACTTGTATTCAGTTCCGTCGACACTTGTTTGACAATGTATTACGACCCAGTCCTGTGGAATGCCGGTCAGCAGCTGTTAGGTGAAGAAATAAAAATCTACATGAACGACAGCACCATCGATTGGGCACACATCATCAATCAAGCCTTGACGATAGAACAGAAAGACTCTATCCACTATAATCAGGTAGCAGGTACAGAAATGAAGTTCTTCTTTGCAGGAAACGACATTTACAAGGCCGAAGTGACAGGAAATGTACAATCAATATTCTACCCCGAAGACGAAGATAGTGTGATGATGGGAATGAATTTCATCGAAGCCAGCAAACTGAATCTTTTTAGGAAAGATGGCAAGATGGAACGCATTGTATTCATTACCAAACCTGTGGGAACATTCACTCCAATGTTTTTAATAGAGCCATCGAAAATGAGGTTGGCTAATTTTGCGTGGTTCGATTATATGCGCCCTCGCAATAAGGAAGACATTTTTCATTGGCGTGGAAAGAGTGCCGAGGAAAAACTCAAGAAAATTATTCGTCGAGAAGTGCCTTTGCCAACATTGGATTAACGAGGCTAATTTTTAATCTTTTATTCATTCACAAGCATGGGATTTTTTTCGCAACGGAAGCCGCGTGGTTTCGAACATCAGTGGATATATGTAGATGAGCGTAAGGAAAAACTTCAAAAAATAGAAGATAATGCCAAACGCGAGTTGGGTATGCTCCCCCCTAAAGAAACAACAGTGGAGGAGCGTATCCGTGGCAGCTTTGTAGAACAGACTAAGCATTTGAAACGTCGTAAGGGAAAGAAACCCGTGAGCTTTGCCGTATTGTTAATATTGCTGGCCGTGATGTTGTTCGTCTTGCATTATTTGGTAACAGGAAGACTTTCGTTTTAACTAATTAAAGTGGGTTCTGTACAACAAAGTCCCACAAATTATTAACCATGGTGAGGACTTTAATCCTTTTGTAAAAAAGCGAATTTATAGGTCTCACCTCAATTTTAACTCTTTTCATGAGTGATGTGATTCATTTGCTTCCCGATTCGGTAGCTAACCAAATTGCCGCCGGTGAGGTGATACAGCGTCCGGCATCAGTAGTTAAGGAACTGGTGGAGAACGCCCTTGATGCCGAAGCTTCTCATATTGAAATTCTGCTGACCGATGCGGGAAAGACTTGCATCCAAGTAATTGATAATGGCAAGGGAATGTCCGAAACAGATGCCCGTTTGGCCTTTGAACGCCATGCCACCTCCAAAATACGTCTGGCAGCCGACCTTTTTACGCTTACCACTATGGGATTCCGCGGTGAGGCACTTCCCTCCATTGCGGCAGTGGCTCAAGTGGAATTACGAACTCGTCGCGAAGAAGATGAGTTGGGAACATCAATCCGTATTGCCGGATCGAAAATCGAGCAACACGAGCCAGTCTCTTGTCCGCGTGGAGCTAACTTTATCGTCAGGAATTTATTCTACAATGTACCTGCCCGGCGTAAATTCCTGAAAACCAACCAGACAGAGCTTAACAATATTCTTACAGAGATTGATCGTATCGTATTGGTGCATCCCGATATATCCTTTGTAGTTTGCCACAATGACAATGAGCTTTATCGTCTGCCAGCCACATCGTTGCGTATGCGCTTGATGAATGTTTTTGGCAAGAAAGTGAACGACCAACTTTTGACTCTGGAAGTAGAAACCTCATTAGTTAAAATCAGTGGTTATGTGGCTCGCCCCGAATCATCCAAAAAGAAGGGAGCACAACAATATTTCTTTGTCAACGGCCGCTATATGCGTCACCCCTATTTCCATCGTGCTGTAATGGAGGCTTACGAACAGTTGATACCTGCAGGTGAACAGATCTCCTACTTTATCTATATGGAAGTAGATCCTGCCAGCATAGATGTGAATATTCACCCTACAAAGACCGAAATCAAGTTTGAGAACGAACAGGCCATTTGGCAGATTCTGGCAGCAGCCGTCAAGGAATCTTTGGGACGTCATGGCGGTGTGCCTTCCATCGATTTTGACACGGAAGGAATGCCCGACATTCCTTCTTTTGGGGGAGGAAACAATCCATTTGTAGAACCACCTCGTGTGAATTTCAATCCAAATTTCAATCCTTTTGAAACCGTCTCCAATGATGATACTTTGTCCTCCTACTCCAAACAAAGCTCTTATCGTCCGGCCGAAACCTCTTCGTGGAAAACTGATGGAGGAAATTCTTCATATCATCGTCCACCGATAGATTGGGAAGCCGCTTATCGTGGATTAAAGCCTGATGATGCATTAAATATAGACATCCCCGCACCAGAAACGTCGCTCTTTCCTACTGATGAGGGAACATTCGAAATGAAGGAGTCAGCCATGAACGGAACAGTTCCCAGTGCCGGTAATCATTATCAATTCAAGGGACGTTTCATTGCAACCTCGGTCAAAAGCGGTCTGATGTTGATTGACCAACATCGTGCCCATGTGCGTGTATTGTTCGATCGATATATGAACCAACTCCAAGGACGTAATGGTGCTTCGCAAGGTTTGCTTTTCCCTGAGTTATTGCAACTGACCGTAACTGAAGATGCCATGTTACAAACTCTCATGTCCGACCTGCAAACCCTTGGATTCGACATCACTCCACTGGGTGGAGGCAGTTGGTCGGTCAGCGCCATTCCTGCCGGGACCGAGGGATTGGATACCACTTCGCTACTTCATCAGATGATAACATCTGCCATCGAGCGCGAAGGAGCCGGACAGACGGGCGATGAAATACGCACAGCCATTGCTCTTTCTTTGGCTCGTTCTTCCGCCATTGTGGTTGGCCAATTGCTCACCACAACCGAAATGGACGAATTGGTAGCCTCACTTTTTGCCTCTCCTACTCCCGGCCATACCCCCGATGGGCAGACGGTTCTGTCTGTCATCCCGATGGACGATTTGGAGAAACGTTTTAATTAGC
>CAZDAN010000045.1:0-11773 GCA_964503565.1 uncultured Bacteroides sp. | reverse complement strand
AGGATAAAAACTTGCATATCTCGCTAAAATTCACTATCTTTACAGAAAAATACGGCGATGAAGGACTTTACTTTTCGAACCTATGGGAAAGGTGAACTGGCACAACTGTATGCCCCCACGATAGGGGAGCGTGCCGCCTGCAAGAAACTACAGGTATGGATTAAGCGGAACGCGGAACTGCACGATGCCTTGCTGCGCAGCGGACTCACTACGCACAGCAGGGAATATACTCCCTACCAGGTGCGGCTTATTGTGGATGCGTTGGGGGAACCGTAGAGTCAATTAAAAATTAAAAGTTAAAAGTTAAAAATTAAAAATTAAAAGTGAAGAGGGAAGAAGCCTTTTAGACACAAGGATATAAGTACACGAGGTTTCTTCTTTTCTTCTTTTGTTCTTATGTTCTTCTGTCAAGAAAGGGATGTCACCCGATTTTGCTGATTTTCCTCAAGCGGTCTTCGTCGATGAGTTTTATCTTGCGGCCATCGATGGCGATGAGTTTTTCGTTTGAGAAGATTGAGAGGGTGCGGATGGCGTTCGAGGTGGTCATGTTTGACAGGTTGGCCAGGTCTTCGCGGCTGAGGTAGATGCTGAGGGTGGATTCGTCTTCCTCCACTCCGTAGCTCTCTTTCAGGAAAATCAGGGCTTCGGCCAATCGGCCGCGGATGTGTTTCTGGGTGAGGTTGACGGTGCGCTCGTCGGCAATGCCGAGGTCGATGGCGAGCTGGCGGATGAAGAATTGGGCCAATTCGTTGTTCTCCGCTATCAGTTGGGTGATGATTTTCATGGGGAACATGCAGATGACTGAAGGTTCGAAGGCGGCGGCGGCCGTCACGTATTCCTCGTCGGCAAAATAGGCACGGTAGGCGAAGTACTCTACGGGCTTAATCATGCGGATAATCTGGGTACGTCCGCCTACACCGTCTTTGTATATTTTTACTTTGCCACTGAGCAGACACATGATGTGCGTCGGACGTTCGCCTTCGCAATAGATGATTTCGTTCTTTCTGAATCGCTGTATGGTGAATTCCTTCGCCAGCAGTGCCCGCTGCTCCTCGTTTAAGGGTTGCCACAGTTCGGCAATGCTTTCGCTGATTTCATACAACGTTATCTCTCTTTTTACCATTTTTCTGCTCTATAATTATGTTTTAGAGCACAAAATTAGTAAGAATAAATCGAATAGGGCTTTATTTTCCCTTAAAAAAGTTCATATTTGGCTCAAAAAAGACAGAATTGAAGAAATAAACGTTAATAAATGCATGAAATAACGTCGCTTTCTCCTATATTTGTCGGGCAAAATGAAAAGGTCGGTTTTCATATTCCGTCAGCATCTTTTCCGGGTGGTGGCTCTGATGATGGTGCTTGCTTGTTCTCCGCTGTGTCTGTTGGCGGAGAAAGGGGAGGAGCGTGCTGTCATCGGCAGCCGTTTCTCACCGAATGACATTGTGTTGACAAACGTTTTCCGTACGGCATCCCAATACTCCGATGTGGTGCGCCAGTATCAGGCACAGGTGTACATGCGTGCCCAATACAAGGTGCATCGGCGGAATGCCTTGATAAAGCTTGTCCCCTCCATGTTCAAGTTCTACGACGGGGTATCGGACTATCTGACCGAGGCTGTCAGTGAAGTGCAGTATATGGCTCCGGACGTGTACAACATGAAGCTGCGTGCCCTCAGCGGCACTTTCCGTCGCAATCAGGCGGGGCTTTACAACGCGTTGGATTATGTCAATGTGAATGTCTATTCGCCCATGTTGCTCCCCGACCGGCTGATTTCGCCCTTCAACGAACGGGCGGTGAAGTATTATCATTATTACCTCGACTCGGTGGCGGGTACGCCCGATTCGTTGCGCTACTGCATCCGCATTGTGCCCAGGCACAAGGGGACGCAGTTGGTCAGCGGCTCGTTTGTGGTCAGCCACGGCACGTGGCTCATCCGCGAGCTGACGTTGCGCGGCAGGGTCGATTTGGTGGATTTCAATCTGCATGTGCAGATGGGTGACCGAGGGGCCGAACAGTTGCTCCCCAAGCGGTTCGATGTGAATCTGATGTTCCGTTTCCTGTGGAATAAGATAGAGTCGGACTATGTTGCCTATTTCGATTACAGGGACCTGATTCTGAATGAAGAGGATGGAGTCGTCACCCCCTATTCCCGTTCGGACGAGTATGATTTGACCCGTGTCTATCGGTTGAAGAGCGACGATTCGGAGGTGCTCTTTGATACGGCTTACATTGCCGCCCGTCGTCCCGATTCGTTGAGCCTCACACAGCAACAGATTTATGCCGACTTCAATGCCCGCAAGCAGCAACAGGTGCAGACGACGGTGGCTCTCTGGCGGAAGAGTCAGGTCTTTTTGGGAAATGTGAGCGATGCCCTGGTGGGAAGCTACACGCTGGACCTGGCCAAGTTGGGACGTTTCCGTTTCTCGCCGTTGTTGGACCTGGGTATGATGAGCTACAGCCACAGCAACGGCTTCTCGTACAAGCAGCAGTTCAATTACAACCGGGTGTTCAGGAATGACCGTATGCTGGCCCTCCGTCCCAAGGTGGGCTACAACTTTACGCGGAAGGAGTTCTACTGGAGTGCCGATCTCGACTTCGTCTATGCCCCACAGCGTCTGGGAGCACTGACGTTCAAAGTGGGCAATGGCAACCGCATCTACACCAGCCGCGTCATGGATGAGCTGAGGCAGAACCAGGATTCGCTCGTCAATTTCCGGGAGCTGAACCTGAACTACTTCAAGGATACCCACGTGCAGGTGGGAAACCGCATCGAACTGGCCAATGGCTTGCTGCTGTTCACCAGTGTGGACATGCACCGGCGTAAGGCTGTGCATCCTTCCGAACTGTTGGTGAAGGACCCGCAGCAACGTCCCATCTCCATCTCCATGCAGCCCACTTATGTCACCTTTGCACCGCGCGTAAAGTTGGTTTGGACCCCCGGTCAGTATTACTATATGGATGCCAACCGCAAGGTCTATCTCCACTCCCGTTTCCCCACGATGTCAATCGATTACGAGCGGGGCATAAAGGGCATTTTGGGAAGCGACGGTTCCTATGGCCGTCTTGAGGCCGATGTCTCCCAACGCATTCGTCTTTCGTCCGTTTCCAGTCTCTACTACCGCTATGGGGGTGGTGTCTTCACCAATCAGAAGTCGGTTTACTTTGTCGATTTTGCCAATTTTGCCCGCTACAACCTCCCTATGGGGTGGAGCGACGAAATCAGCGGAGCCTTCCACCTGCTCGACAATGACTGGTACAACTCCTCGCGCTGGTACAGTCGTGCCCACCTCACCTACGAGGCTCCGTTCATCATTCTGCCCCATTCGCGCAAGTATGCCGGAGTGGTACACAGCGAGCGCCTCTACTTCAGCACCCTGTTTACCACCCATCTGCATCCTTATGTGGAGGCCGGATACGGCGTCGGCACCTATCTGTTCAATCTGGGCATCTTCACCAGCAATGTCAATGGCCGGTTCCACGAGGTGGGATGTAAGTTCACCTTCGAACTCTTCAGTGGGCGGTAGCCGGTTGTCTCACAGCGTGTTCGCCCTTCTCCTGTCGCCCGGAAATCTGTCAGCTGACAGAAAGATGTCGGACAGCTGATGGAATTTTCTCTATTTTAGACAGATTTTCAGCTTCCTTTCTTGCGTGCGAACACGGCTTTCTCGTTATCGTACACGGTAGAAACAGACGCTATTTCTTCCCCTTCGGTTAATTATTCTTAATATTTGGAAAATATTTTAAGGAGTACTCCTTATTTAACAAAGAAAATGCTTTTCTTTGTACCTTATTATATAAAATTAAAAAATGGGCGAGCCTCCGTTTGTGCGGTGGGCGGCCGAGAAAAAGAATATTCATGAAAACTAATTCCTTTGTCAAAGCAGTCGTTCTGCTTCTACTTTGTGGTATCGTGTCCGTGTCGGCACAAGAAAAGAAATACAGCACGTGGTTCGCTGACTCTGAAATGGCCCGTTTCCCCGAGGCCTGGCAGCTCGACCACGGCAAACGCCTCTTCTTCGGCTATGCTCAGGGAGTGGGGTGTTGCGCCATGCTGAAAATGTGGAAACACACGGGCGATCCGAAGTACTACGATTATGTGCACCAGTGGGCCGACAGCATCATCTACAGCGACGGAAACATCCACCTCTATACCCCCGAGACCTATAACATCGACTTCATCAACTCGGGTAAAGTCCTTTTCGACATCTACAAGCAGACGGGCGACAAGAAGTACCGCAAGGCGATGGACATCCTCATCAAGCAGCTGAAGAACCATCCCCGCACCTGCGACGGCGGATATTGGCACAAGCTCATCTACCAACACCAGATGTGGCTCGACGGCCTCTATATGGGTTCGCCCTTCATGGCGCAATACGGAGCCACCTTCAATAAACCCGAATGGATTGACGAGGCTGTGAATCAGGTGAAACTCTGCCACCTGCACACCTACGATGCCAAGACCGGACTTTATCATCATGCCTGGGACGAGAGCAAGCGCCAGCGCTGGGCCAATCCCGAGACGGGGCATTCGCCCAACTTCTGGGGGCGCAGCATCGGATGGTGGTTCATGGCCATGGTGGACATCCTCGACTTTGTTCCCGCCGACCATGCCGGGCGCGACACCATCATCAGCTACATCCAAGGGCTGGCCGAGGTGTTGCCCAAGTATCAGCGCGACGGCCTCTGGTACCAGGTGATGGACTGCCCCGAGCGCGAAGGCAACTTCCCCGAAGCCTCGGTGACCACCCAGTTCATGTACGCCTACGCCAAGGCGGTGAACAAGGGCTACATCGACAAGAAATACCGCAAGGTGGCCATGAAGGCTTTCAATGGTTTGAAGAAGAATCTGCTGAAGGAGTTGCCTGACGGCACCCTCAGCCTCACCCGTTGTTGTCAAGTCGGCGGTTTGGGCGGAAACCCCTATCGCGACGGCAGCTTTGAGTACTACATCGGTGAGAAGATGCGCGACAACGACGCCAAGGCCACCGGCCCCTTCATCATGGGCTGCATTGAGTTGGGGTTGTAGTAAAAATAGCAACTATACATTTATAGCACTTATAGTACTTATAGTACTTATAGTACCTATGATACTGTAATCCCTATAGTATCTGTATATAATAAGGTATAAAAAATATAATATGAAGAAAACTCTACTAATGACATTCTTGTTTGGCGCAGGTCTTTCAATGGCTGAAGCCCAGCAGTTGGCATTCCCCGGAGCTGAGGGTTTCGGTAAGTATGCTGTCGGTGGCCGTAATGGTTCGGTCTATCATGTGACTAACTTGAATGATAGCGGTACGGGCTCGTTGCGCGATGCCGTCAGTTCGCCCAACCGTATTGTTGTATTCGATGTGGCCGGTGTTATCAAATTGAACAGCCGCCTTGTATTCAAAAACAACCTGTATGTGGCCGGACAGACTGCACCCGGTGAAGGTATTACGGTATATGGTAATGGAGTCTCTTTCTCCGGGGCCAATAACACCATCGTGCGTTATCTTCGTTTCCGCATGGGTGTAGGCGGTGATTCGGGTAAGGATGCCGCCGGTGTGGCCAATGGCACCAACATGATCTTTGACCATCTTTCTGTGTCGTGGGGTAGGGATGAGACTTTCTCCATCAGTCCGGATGGAAAAGGCGATTTGGGTGACATTACCATCCAAAACTCCATCATCTCACAAGGCCTTCTGACTCACTCTGCAGGTGGATTGATGCAGGCTGACAACATTACCCTTTACCGTAACCTCTATGTTGACAACAGTACCCGTAACAACAAAGTGAAGGGTAAGAACCAGTATGTCAACAACATTGTCTATAACTGGCAGAATGGGTGCTACATCATGGGTGGTGATTCGGAAGGTACATCTTATGCCATTGCTGAGGGCAATCTCTTCATCAATGGTCCCAGTGGGGGTGGCAATGCTTTCGGAGGCGGTAACTCTGATTACCATATTTATGCTGCAGACAACTGGCAGGACAAGGACAAAGATGGCGTACTCAATCCTTATGATATTCCTCAGAGCGAGTATTCCGGTGGACCTACATTCCATACCGAGCGTTTTGATTATCCCGAAGTTCCCTTGTGGAAATCTTCAGAATTGATTGAGCAGAACCTGCCCATCGTGGGTGCCTCTCTGCCTTACCGCGATTATGCAGACTGGTATGTGGTCAATGAAGTCCTCTCTTTTGGAAAGAAAGGTGGCTTGATTTCTCGTGAGACCAGTCTTCCTTTTGGTGCTCCCACTGAATGGAGCCTTTGGGCCGGAAACAAGAAGACCGACACCGATGGTGACGGCATGCCCGATGCTTGGGAAAGTGCCAATGGTACTGACCCCTCTAAAAACGATGCCATGACCATTGCTGAAAACGGTTATGCTAATATAGAAAACTACATCAACAGTATCACGGTGGCCGATCGTGAGACATACTTGCGCCAACAGTTGTGTCCCACATTGGATGCTTCTACCCAGACATCGTTGACATTCTCATGGCTCAACTATACCGAGGGCGAAAGTGGTATATCAGTCGAGGTGAATGATGGAACAGGATTCAAGGAAGTGGCTCGTCTTGCGGCAGATGCCGACAGCTATAAGTTGGAAGGATTGACTGCCGAGACTGCTTACACCCTCCGTTTGCGGGCATTTGATGACAACGGGAACTATTCCGATTACTCCACAGAACTTACCGTGAAAACCAAGCCTGTGGCCGTGGATATGGTGGACATCGAAACATACGTACCCGATTATACGTGGTCAACGGTCAATGGAACCTGGGATTTCACCGCAAATTGTTGGGGAGATGCCTTGTACACCGACAATTCAAAGGTGCTTTTCAATACACTGGATGATATAACCGTCACATTGGACGAAACCGTATCTCCTGCATCTGTGGTCGTGGATAGTGATGCTTCGACAATCGTTACAGGAACTGGAGCTATTGGAGGAACAGCTTCCGTCAATAAGGCCGGTGAAGGTACTTTGGTGTTGAATACAGCCAACAGCTATACAGGACAAACCGTGTTGCACGGAGGTACTATCGAATTCAACTCGTTGGCCAACGGAGGGGTGGCAAGCGCCATCGGTGCATCGTCTGAATTTGCCCAGAACTGGGTGTGGGACGGTGGAGTATGGAACTATACCGGTGGTAGTGTTAAGACCAATCGTGAAGCATTGACGTACGACCAGACAGAGTTCAATATCTCTAATAAGGCAACCGTCACCATGAGCGGACATATTGAAGGTGTTGGTGGATTGACATTGAACGGAAACGGGCAATTGACAGTGAATGCCACAGACTTTTTCCAATACACAGGTCCCACAATCTTGAAGGGAAGTACACTCTATCTGAGTACCGTCGATATAGCCAAAGCCGGTATCGGCAAGTCTTCCAAGGTGGTGATGAACGGAGGTGAGTTGAAGACCAATGGTGACAACAGCAACTACGAAACCTATTCTTTCCCCATCGAAGTGTTGGAAGGCACCGTTTCCTCTTTCACTCCGCACCGCAATTGCTACATTAATAATAAGGTGACAGGTACGGGAACATTGCAATTGAATATCCCTTATTTGCGGGAATACATTGGTGGTGATTGGAGTGGATTCACAGGAAAACTGATTGCCAACGGACTTAATTCAAATGATTCTGAAGGTAGTTTGCTCCTTATCAATAAAGGCGAAAACCCTTTTAAGAATTGTGTAGTGGAATTGAAGGGTAATGCTTCGTTAAATGGTTGGGATACCAACGGAAACTATAACATAGGTGGTATTTCCGGTGATGCAAAATCAAAAATCCGTGGTTCCAGCAAGCAGACTAAAGGGTTCAAGTGTACTTGGACAGTCGGTGGAGCCGGTACGGATGAGACCTTTAATGGTGTCATTAACGATCTGCCTGCAGGTGGCAACAGTGCCTACTCCGGTACCGTGTCTATCGTGAAGAACGGTAGTGGTGATTGGCGCCTGAATGGAAATAATGTCTATAGTGGAACAACGATGGTGACAGGAACTGGACGTCTGATTGTCAACGGAACTCATTCCGGTACTGGTGCCATCTCTGTTTACAAAGGAGCAACCTTGGCAGGATATGGAACATTGAATGGAAAGGTCAGCATCAACAAGGGGGGGGCAGTCATGCCCGGTGATACCCTTGCTTCCGCTTCTCACATGTTGAAGCTGAAAGGCGGACTGACGGTGACAGATGGTGTCATCTCTCCGATTGTCAAGGTTTCGACTTCAGGTGTTGCCACTTCTACAGGACTTGTCGTGACGGGTGCTATGGCCATCAGTGGGGCTACGCTGAATCTTGAGTTTGAAAGCGGACATGAGTATATCACAAAGGAAACATCTTTCCAAATCTTTGACATGAGCAATGTGACAGGTGTGACGGGGGATGGTATCGTTTCCATAGAGCCTGCCGTTCCTGGTGAAGGTTTGGAGTGGGATGCCAGCAGACTGTTGGAAAACGGTTGTCTGTATGTGATAGAAGCCACTTCGATAGAGAATACTGTGGCTGAGAAGGACGTGAACGTATGGCCATTGGCCATACAGAATACCCTGAACGTGCAAGTCTCCTCTTCCACTCCGGTGTCAATTTACAATCTTACTGGCGAACGGGTGAAGGGAATCACCGCACAACCGGGTACTACCGTCATCGGCACGACCGGTTGGGCAAAGGGACTCTACCTGGTCAAGGTGGGCGATAAGGTTTGTCGGGTGGTAAAGAACAAATAAGAATATTAATCAAACAATCTTAACAATAATTTTTTTAAAAAAGAACGGATTATGAAAAAGTATTTTACTTTGCTTTCGCTTGCAGTGCTTTGTGCATTGTCTGCGTTTGGTGCTGACGACGGTTATCGTCGCACATGGGATTTTACTAAGGGTTGGAGTGCCTCAACCTTGGAAATTATGGCACAGGATACTGAGCTTTGGACGGTGCAGGGGACTGGTTTCCAAAATTCAGGAAAATCTAGTGGCTTGACTGCTATGATGAATTATAATGGTGAACAGATTCCTGTTCCGGAACTGGAAGGACTCGAACTTGGTGCGTTGAAGTCTTCTGCTCACGTGCAAATTTGGGATGGTTTTAGTAAAAACTCGTCTTTCCCTGATTTTCCTTGCCTTTGGATTAATGGAAAAAATAGTGCTGACTACATTTCTTTCAAGGTTCCTGCTGGTGAGAATGTGAAGATTGGTTATTGCTCGCACTCTAATTCTGAAGAGCGTGGATTTAAAGTAAGTGAAGGCTTCGCTGATGCTGAAGGAAATACAACCTTCAAGAGTAAGGCTGAAGCGACTATTGTTGATGTAGAACTGATCAACTCCAATACAGAGGAGTCAACCTTGAAACTTTCTTCTACCAGTGGTCACCACATCTATTACATCATCATTGGTGAAGGTGATGCTGCCAAGTCTTATACTGCCGGTTATCTCTACTCAGGTGAGACTGCTGCTGAGGAACTTCCTCTTTATGGTGCAATCAAGGGTATTGAGGGGCTGACCATCAATGCTGTCAACGTTGATGCAGCTCTTCCCACCAAGGATGCTTTGATGGCTTTCGATGCTGTTGTGCTCGATGGTTCTCTTCCCGCTGATAATGCCAGTTTGGTTGCTCTCTTGAAGGAAAACCTCTATTGGCAGCCTGTCTTCAATGCCAATCCTCAGTTGGCTGCTGCTCTCGGTTTGGGTACTGCTGTTGAATTGGAAATGGAATTGGGTTGGGCTTACGACGCTGACAACCGTGTGTTTGAAGGTATTGAATATGCAGATACTGTAATGTTTGGTATTACTGGTGGTGAAGTGATGCCTGTGGCTATGATTCCTGCCCAGTCAAACATTGACAAACTCGTTACTGCTTGTGATATGGATAACCGTGTTGCATACGCTGATTCTGTGATTGTTTACGTTTATAACGCCGGTCACAACCAATACACCTACTATGGTGTAAGTGGCGACTATGCTGAAGGTACTGAGAGTCTCATCTATAACCTGTTTGCCAATACTTTGGCTTCAAAGACCGAAGTGAGCGCTACTCCGAAGCCTGCCTTCACCGGCGACTACAAGGAGATGGAGTCAGTCATCTCTGTCTCTTGTCTGAACAAGAATGCCGTTATCTATTACACTATCGACGGTACTGACCCTGTTGTAGGCGGCAATGTGTACACTGAGCCTATCGTGGTTACAACTGAAGGCGTAACCATCAAGGCTATTGCTGTTGCCGATGGTTACTTGGTAAGTGAGGTGAACTCATTCGACGTATTGCTTTATCATCAGGCCAAGACTCCCGTTATAAGCTATGAGGCTGGCGGCATGACTGAAAATGCCGTAATCACTATCACTTCTCCCGAAGAAGGCGTTGACATCTGGTACAACTTCACTGCTTCTGAAGATACGTTGGCTTCTACCAAATACGACGGCCCCATCACATTGCCCATGAGTGCCACTATTTCAGCGTTTGCTTTGAGCAATTCACTCGGTCTTGTTCAGTCTGAATTGGCTTCTGAGCAGATTCTGGCCAACGTAGATAAGATTCGTCGCGACGAGCTGGCTCACTTCAAGGTGAATGGCATGGGTTGGAACACACTGGAGAACCTGACACTTGACGGCGAACCCTACTCTGCATGGGCTGCCGGTAGCAACTACTACTTCTCTTGGGGTAAGACTGCCGCTGAGAGCTTCGAGAACATCGGTGACCCGAAGGTGGACGAGAACGGTGAGTTCATCATGGACGAAAACGGTAACTTTGTTTACGACACCAAAGAGAAGCCCCTCTCTGTTATGTTGAACTCTGCTGACCCCGACTGGCGTTTGGTTTCTCGTGGTCAGGTGATGATTTATCAGGGTAATACGTTGGGTACCAACATTGGTGACGGTGGTGGTTACAATCCCGAACGCGCAGAAGACTATCTGGAGAAATTGGGTACTACTGCCGACATTCAGTTCGGTGGCGTGGCTGCCGGTGACAAGTACACGGGTGCCATTGAGTCAACTAAGACATTTGCTGGTCCGTTCAACGTGGTAACTATCATTGCCAACGTGGCATCGGGTGGCCGTTTGGCAGTTCAGGTATCTAAGGACGGTGAGACTTGGGAACAGGTAGGCGATACATTGGTGACTTCAACCGTGAAGCGTCTCTACAAGAAGTTCGAGGTGGCTTACGAAGGAACGGATGAAGTTTATGTTCGTGTAGCTTCTATCAAGAACTCTTCTCAGGCTGTTCACGATATCTACGTGTTCAACCACGGTGAGAAGTCTGAGGCTATGCGCAACGAACTCACTGACGGTATCGAGGAACTCGTTGTTCCCGAGGCTGCCATTGTGAAGCCCGTCAAGATGATTAAGAATGGTCAGCTCGTTATCGTTGTCGATGGCAAGGTTTACAGCGTGACCGGTGCCCGTCTGAAGTAAACAGGTGAATATTAGTTCACAATAATCAGGCACGGATTACGCGGATTACACGGGGGTGATTAGACTTTGCAGCCGTGTTCATCCGTGTCATCCGTGCCTTTTTTGAAGATTACTATCTTTCGCCCATAAGATTACAATCTTTCACGCGTAAGATTAGTAATCTTCCACGCGTTAGATAAATAATAAAATATATCACATGAAAAGACATCATATATATATAATAGGTATAGCTGCGCTTGGCCTTGTCGCCTGCCAGAGCGAAACGAAGACGCCCATCGACCGCGAAGCGTTGCTGGAGCGCAACAATCCGCATGTAACCGCGTTCGACACCCTGTCGTCGCTCACCGTGGGCAATGGCGGATTTGCCGTCACGG
>CAZDAN010000044.1:3324-11857 GCA_964503565.1 uncultured Bacteroides sp. | reverse complement strand
GGACGTGCGCAACTTCGGTGCCATTGCCCGCACCTGCGAGTGTGCCGGGGTGGATGCCATCATCATCCCCACCAACAACAGCGCCAAGGTGAATGCCGATGCCATCAAGACCTCGGCCGGCGCGCTCCACACCCTGCCCGTGTGCCGCGAGAAGAGCCTCACCGCCACCATCCACTACCTGAAGCAGTGCGGTTTCCGCGTGGTGGCCGCCACCGAGAAGGGCGACTACAACTACACCGACGGCCAGTACACCGACCCCGTCTGCATCATCATGGGTGCCGAGGACAAGGGCGTGAGCTACGAGCACCTGGCCCTCTGCGACGAGTGGATAAAGATTCCCATGACGGGGCGCATCGAGTCGCTCAACGTCAGCGTGGCCGCCGGCATCCTCATCTACGAGGTGTTCAGGCAGAGGGGGTGGGAATAAGCAGACCCTCCCCCTACCCCTCCCTCTATGGAGGGGGGAAGACCCTCCACAAGGGAGGAGAGTGGTTACTGAAACTATAAACTCTATAAATCCTATAGCCCCTATAAATCCTATAGTTCCTATAATATATATAATAAGGTATATGATTGCAAAACTCTATCAAAGACTAACTACTCCCCTCCTTTGCGGAGGGGCAAGGGGAAGGGGCTGTCGTCTTTTCTCCCTCCTCCTCCCCCTGTTTGCAGCAACGATAGCCGCCGCCCAGCCCACCCCGAAGTGGGCCAAAAAGGCGCGGGCAGCCGTCTTCTCGGTCGTGACGTACGACGGTGAAGACAAGATTCTCAACACCGGCAACGGATTCTTCGTCAGCCCCACGGGCGACGCTGTGGCCGACTACTCGCTGTTCCGCGGAGCCGAACGGGCCGTGGTCATCACCACCGAAGGCAAGCAACTGCCCGTCACACACATCTTGGGGGCCAACGAGATGTACGACCTCGTGAAGTTCCGCATCGCACCCGGCAAGGAGAAACTGACGGCGCTGACCATCGACACCCTCGGGGTGCAAGCCGGACAGACGGTGTGGATGCTGCCCTACAGCACCAGCAAGTCCGTGGAGTGTACGAGCGGAAAGGTGGAAGAGCGCGTCAAGGCCGCCAACCGCTATGCCTACTACACCCTGCGCCTGCCCGTGACCGACAAGCTGGTGAGCTGCCCCGTGATGAACGAGGCCGGACAGGTGATTGCCCTCATACAGAAGCCGTACGGACAACAGGACAAGGCAACCTGCTATGCCGTGGACACCCACTTTGCAGCCGGTCTCAGCATGGGTGCCCTGGCGGGAAACGACCCTGCCCTGCGCGCCATCGGCATCAAGAAGGCCCTTCCGCCCACCGAGAAGGAGGCCCTCGTCTATCTCTACATGAACAGCAACCGGCAGCCCGACGAATACCTCGCCCTGCTCACCGACTTCATCGACACCTATCCCCACAGCGCCGAGGGATTGCAGCACCGCGCCGCCCTCTATGTGCAAAGCTACCGGGACAGTGCCCACTTCCAACTGGCCGAAGCCGACATGGACCGCGCCATGGAGCTGACGGACAACCCGGCCGACTGCCACTATGCCTACTGCCGCCTCATCTCGTCGAACGCCTCGGCCGAACAACCTCTTTCTTATAAGGACTGGACATTGGAGAAAGCCCTCGACCACATCGACCGGGCACTGGAGCTGGACACCCTCCCCCTCTACCGGCAGACGAAGGGAGACCTGCACTTCGCCCTCCGCCAATACCCCGAGGCGTACGAAGCTTTCCGGCGGGTGAACCAGACGAACATGGCCACGGCCGACACCTGGTATGCCGCTGCCCAAGCCCTGCGCATGAGCGGAGACACCACCCGACTGGCCGACATCGTGACACTGATCGACAAGGCCGTGAACACCTATGCCCGCCCCTATCCGCGCGAGGCCGCACCCTACATCTGGGAACGCGCCAAGGCCAATATGCAGGCCGGAAAGCCGCGCGAGGCCGTGATGGACTACAACGAATACCACACCCTGGTAGGCGGACAAGTGAATGCCCTCTTCCACTACCAGCGCAGCCAGGCAGCGATAGCCGCACGCATGAACCAGATTGCCGTCGATGACATCCGCCGCGCCGTGGAGCTGGCCCCCGACAACACGGACTACCTCATCGAACAGGCCTCGCTCTGTGCCCGCTTCAACCTGATGGACGAAGCCATTGCCGCCAGCCGACGGGTGACGGAACTGATGCCCGACTATGCCGATGCACACCGCATCCTCGGCGTATGCCTCTATCGGAAAGGAGAGAAGGACGAGGCCCTGACAGCCCTGCGCCGTGCCCAGGAGCTGGGCGACCCCCACGCCCCCAACCTGCTGGAGCAGTACGGAAAATGACGGTAAAGAAAAGAATTCTGTCTAAGACAAAAAGAAATCCGCCAGCTGACGAAAGGAACTCCGTCAGCTGGCGGTTTTCTTTATACCGTTCCCCCCCCCAAAAAAAAAGTGCGCCGACTCACGTCGACGCACCACCAATCAAAAAAACGAAAACTATTACTCTCCTACAGGAGTATCAATATTCCATCACAGCGGGCAATTCCTTTGCCTCGTCGATCATCTTCTGGAGTTCTTTTTCCGAAGGTACGCGATTCACCAGGTTCTTCTGGGCATTCACCGCCGTCCCCTTGGCCGCTTCACTTCACCACCAGTGTGCCGCCCGTGCGTTTGTCAGCGCCCTTGACCACCAGGGGAGTAGCGTCGGTGCTCGTCACCGTCAGGGTGATGTCGCCCGCCGTCAGCGAGAAGTCGCGGTCGGCGCGGATGCCCACACAGTCGGTTCCGTCGGCCTTGTAGGTATTGCCGCTGATGGCCATATCGACAGTGGTGCCGCGGAAATGGAGGTAGCCGCCGTTGAGCACCGTGTCGGTCGTCTTGGTGCAACGCTTGGCGCGGATGCCCTTGGTGCCGTCGGCCACAACGTCCATGCGGATGTGTCCGCCATCGAAGTAAGCGGTGTGACAGGTGCGGATGCCGTCGCTGAGGGGGCCTGCCACGTTGATGTTCAGTTCGCCGCCGGTCATCGTGAGGATGCTGTCACACTTCAGGCCGGTGCCATCGGTGGCCGACACGTTGAGGTTGAGCACGCCGCCCTTGATAATCATGCAGCCGTAGTCGTCGGCATCGATGCAGTCGCTGCCGGCGTTGTTCACGGTGATGACTCCGCCGTTCATCTGGAAGTGGCTGTTGTCGTCGTTCTGCTTTCCCTTGCCACAGTGGATGCCGTCGCTGACGGCTCCCAGGATGTTCACCGCGCCGGTGGATTTCTTGAACTGCAGATACTCCTTGGCACAGATGGCGTGCTTGGTGTTGCCGGTGACGTTGAGCGTGCCGCCGCCCTCAAACTCGGGATGTCCCTCGGTGTAGAAAGCGCCCTTGTGGGTGCCCCCGCTGCCGTCGGCCAGGGTGTTGACCGTGCCCTCTTTCAGAATCACCCCGATGCGCTTGCCGCACTCAATGTCGATGGCCGGCCCCTTGGGGTTGGTCAGCACAAGGCCCGCCAGCTCTACGGTGAGCTTGTATTCGCCATTGATGACGAGCGAACCGTTTGAAGAGGTCCCCGAGACGGAGTAGAGATACTCGTCGGTCGTGGTGGTGGAGGTCAGTGTCACCGTTGCGCCGCTGACCGTGTAGGTCACGCCCTTGACTCCCGCCCCCACGTTGACCGTGGCGGAGGTTTCGTCGAACCGGATGTCCACACGCGGGTATTGCGGTTCGGCAAAGGTGATGGAGTCGATTTCCTCCAATTCGTAGGTTGCCAGGCGGCCGATGCTCACTTCAAGGCCATCGTCGGAGAAGGTTATCTCGTCGGTAGAGGTCACTTCGTGCACATCGTACCGGAAGCCGTCGCACACGTAAATCCGCTGCTGCGCGCTGCCCGCGGCGACAACTGCCGCCAGGGCGATGATGGATAATATCAATCTTTTCATAGGGCCGTCACTTCTTTACTACTTTAAAAATCCGTCCTTCTACATTCACCACATACAGGCCGCCGCCCAACGCACTGCAATCGACCGAAGCGCCCGAAAGCCGCGTCTGCATCACCAGGGCACCCGTCACACTGTAGATGCGCACCAGGGCATCCGGCCGGGCATCGAGGCGGAGCACATCGCCATCCCAGCGATAGGGGCGACCACTCTCCACAGCCTCAATCCCTTCGGCCGAAGGGGTGCTGATGTACATCCGCTTCACCGTAGGGATGGGCACATAGGCCGCGGTGCCATCCTTCTTGGTCAGCACCACATTGCCATCCAGGAAAGAAATCTTCTGCAACGAAGGCACTCCCCACAAGAGCTTTTCGCCCGCGGAGGGCTGTATGTAAAGGTGGTTGTCCTCGGCCTGCATCGCCACGGGAAGGGCCGAGAGCAGGAGCGATAATGATAGTATCTGTTTCATCATAAGAAAATGAGTTTTCACATTTAGAACTTGAACTTGTATCCCATGCCCAGCATGTGTCCGTTCGGCTCGTCGTCGTCCTCCTCGGTCTGGAAGCGGTAGTAGAGCGTGAACTTATGCTTTTTGTCCACGGTGTAGTCGGCGCCCACGGAGTATTTCCACTTGTTGGCCGTGTAGTTCAGGCCACATCCGTAGTCCACCGAAGCGAAGGGGTTGAGGGGGATGCCCTTGACATTGTACTCGACGGTGAACTTCGAACGCAGGACAAAGCGATCCTTTGCATCCACCGACTTCAGGTCTATACCGGGTGAAGGGAGATACCTGTCACCGTCGTCATTCTCGTCCCACCGGTACTCATACTGGTTGATGGAGTCCTCGCGGCAATAGTGGTTGTACTGCACGGTCTCTTTCAGCTGGAACGACCACCTTTTGTTCGGAGAATAGACGGCCGAAAGGCCCAACGAAGTGCGATGGCGGTTGCGCCAATAGCGTTCGTTGACGTTGTAATTGCAATAATCCTTGTCCGGCACCAGCACTCCCTGGTCGTCGTAGAGCGCATTTCCTTCGCTGTCCGTGGCAAAAAACGGATAAGGGGTTTTCGCCAACTTGCTTTCTTCCATCTTCTGGTTCCACATGTACTCGAAGCCGGCACTCACTTTCATGTCGAACTTCTTTGTATTGAGGAATTTGTACGACAGTTCGCCCCCCAGAACGTAGCGTTCGATACGCTTGGTCTTCTCCTGAGTACGCAGGTTTCCTTCCACGCTCAGCTCCAGGTCGGGGAGCAACTCTTTCTCGGCACCCACCGACACGTCGATGCCGAAGTCGTCATCCACGTCAAAGTCCTGTGCCACAGCCACCCCCATCCATGCAACGGCGAACAGAGCCAGCAAACATCTCTTCTTCATAACAAACACACACGTTGTATTTCTTTGTTTTTTCTTATCACTTACACACCTTATTTTCCGGGTTTGGGGAAGTTGAACACCCCATTCACGGAGTTCTCCCGGTCGCCTTCGTAATAGACCTTCACCATGGCAATGTCCTTCAGGAAGTCCACGGCTCCCACTTCGAAGCGGATGATGGGGATTCCCAGACGCTTCTCAAGGTCGGCTTTCATCTCGTCGTAGCGCTCGGGGGTGATGAGGTCGATGCGGTCGTACTTGACCAGCTTTTCCGAGACGTGCTTGATCCAAGGAATGTCCTCGAACAACCAGATGAAGCAGATAAAGAGGCAGTTGGTTATCAGCAGTTCGCCCAACGTCAGCGTCACGGCCAAGGCATTGATGACCGAAACGGCGATGAGTACAAACAGGTAGGTCATTTCGCGCACAGGCATCTGCTCCGTCCGGTAGCGGATGATGCCGAAGATGGCGAACAATCCCAAGGCAAAGCCGACCTTAATCTTCACGCTTCCCAACAGGAATATCATGAAAAAGATACTCAGACTGATGAGCGCAAACGTGAAATAGTAGTCGCGCCGTTGGCTTTTGGGGTAATACAGTTTGTGGATGATAAATCCACAGAACACGACATTGATGGTCAGGTGCAACAGCAGCTGGGCCATGCTGGTGGCATCCACCACGGGAGTGTCAAACACTTCAAACATTTCTTCCATAGGAATTATTTCGTTAACTTTTAATTTTTAATTTTTAATTCTTAATTTTTAATTTTTAATTCTTAACTCTCAACTTTTAACCTGCAAAAGTCGCCCCGTAATCCACGTGGCACATCTTGCTAATCATCCGCAGGCGGGGTTTGAAGCGGTTCTGTTTCAGTCCGCCGTCGGTCAAGGCCATGCCCATGCAGTACTTGCTGAATCCCGAGGGCTGGATGCGCAGCCGGCGAAGCAGTTCCAGGATGGGCGAAGCGGTCAGTCCGTCGCGCTTCAGTTCGATGATGACCAGTCCGTCCAGGGCACACACGCGGTCGGTGGTGAAGTTGTGGAAACGCAGGTTGGTGTCGATGGTCAGGCGCTCGGTCATGTTGCGGTTCACCAGGGTGATGCGCGTAAATCGGTTCTCAATCCTGTCCCTCAGCCGTTCGGGCGCATAGTGCAGGTGCGACGCAATGAAGTCGGTGTGTCCGTCCTTCTCGCCCACGGCACACTCCACCCGTTTCTTGGCGGTGCGCCCCTTGTTGTTCTTGTTCTTCACCTCCAGGAAGGAGACCCCCGAGTGTTCGTAAGCACGGATGCGGATTTTCTGACGGCTCTTCCTGCCGCGCTGGTGCTCCATGTACATGTCGCACCGCTCGGTGTCGTAGTACAGGGTATAGTAGGGCATGTTGCGCCGTCCGTCAATCTCCTGCACCCAATAGCGGTCGCGCGCCAGCTCCAGCAGACGCATAAGACGGGTGCGCGTCGTCACATACTTCGTGTCGATGCGATTCATCAGGCGCACGGCTTTCATCTGCTCCAGCGAAACGGGTGTGTAAGATTGCAAAATTTTCTCCATGGTAAACAAACTTGGGGTTTTTCAGGTCACAAAGAAAAGAAAAAAAGATTGAATAAAGAAATTTATTCCGCAAATATTCTGTCCCAACCCGCCAAATAAGCAAAATAGTCAATAAAAAGAGACATATTTGCAAGCAACCCGCCCCGAAAATGCGACTGGCAAATTGAAAAATGCGACTGGCAAATTGAAAAATGCAACTGACAGAATTGGGAAATGCGGCCCGCGTTTTTTTCAGGTGGGCTGTTTCCACACTTTCATCTGGCAATGGCGGCAATCAAACTCCAGGCGGAAACGGCGACCGTCGGCCGAGACGAGATAATAGGGTTCGCGGAAAGGCGACGGCTTCCGATGGTGCAGGGGGCACCACCCCATGCTGTAGCGCAGGCAGTGGCGGCAGGTCATCACCACCTGTTCGCCCTCGGGCCGACGGGCCTCGAAGGCCGGTTGGATGTCCGTCACCCCGTGGGCGCGGTAAAAGGCTTCGGCTTCGCGATTCATCACATTACCCATATAAGTCAAGCGGTGTGTGGGGAAAGGATGCCCCTGCTTCCCTCCCCCTACGGGCGGACGGCGGTGACAGATGCGGCGGGCACTGAGGAGCAGCTCCACCACCCGACGGCGCCACTCGGCCACCACGGACGAGGGGATGAACCAATTGTCCGTCCATTCAATCTTCAAATCAACCAATTCAAACGGGGTATTTCCTAATTTGCCCAGCTGCGTGCGCAGGTTCTCTGTCTGCGGCGTGCGGGCCGGCTCCTTCTGATACTCTACAGCGATGCTCACGGCGATGTCGTCCTCGTCCGTCAGCGTCAGCGAAAAGCCGAAGGGGGTCTCACCCAACAGCGCTTCCACCCGGATGCGGCGCTCGGCCGACTTGCGCGAGAGCTGTTGCTCGAACTTCTGGTCGAAATTGCGGAAAATCTTCGTGCGGGGCATCAGTCGCGGCGGCATCTCCTGCGGAAAGAGGCGGTTGCCATCCACCCGATTGACGCGGAAACCCTGCAAGCGCCCCGCGTTGTCGATGTAACAGAGGCCGTCGCCATTGTTGAAGGGCTTGATGCCCGCCACGGTGAAGCTGTTGCCGCGCACCTCCTTCACGGTGCCCATTGCCTCGCCCAACGACTTGGGGGTGTCGAACGAAAAGATGTCCGGCGTGCGTCCTTCTAAGAAGTAGTGGGTAAATCCGCGATTGAAACTCTTGTCCGGCTGAGGGGTGAACTCCAGCGCCACCCGCCCCGACGAAGCCCGGCGGTACTCCTTCCGGCGCTTGAGGATGGCATCGAGCTGCCGGCGGTAGTAGGCCACCACGTTCTTCACGTAGGTCACGTCCTTCAGCCGCCCCTCAATTTTCAGCGACGAGGCTCCGGCGTCCAACAACTGCTCCAGGCGGTCGCTCTGGTTCAGGTCTTTCAGCGAAAGCAGGTGTTTGTCGCGCGCCATCACCCGTCCCTCGGCATCCTCCATCGTGAAGGCCAGCCGGCAGAATTGGGCACACTCGCCGCGGTTGGCGCTGCGCCCGTAGCAGGCTTCGGAGACATAGCACTGCCCGCTATAGCTCACGCAGAGGGCACCGTGGACAAACACCTCCAACGGTGTCCGCGGCACCGCTTGATGAATCTTGAAGATTTCTTCGAGCGACAATTCGCGGGCAAGCACCACCTGGGTGAATCCCGCCTCGGA